>CALIQO010000515.1 GCA_938044055.1 uncultured Saprospiraceae bacterium | reverse complement strand
CAGGATCGAAGAGATAATAGTCATTATATATATCGTAGCGGAAACTTCGGAATCTACCTCCTACTCCTCCTTCTAGTCTCAATGTAGTTGAGAAAGGATAATGGGCGAATAGGTCTACCCCTTCATCGAATACTCTAATGAGATTCAAGCTACTTCTTACCACGGGGATGGAGTTTCCATTTTGGTCTTGCAAGAAATCTTCACCTATGTTCTGGAATCCCGTTCTTAATGGAATATGAGAAACGCCGACACCCCAGGCTAGTTGATTCTTTCGATTAAGATAGGACACTTGTCCTCCTACATCTAGTATTTCTCCATTTACTGCCAGGTTAGCAAAGAGTTGATTGTTACCGAGAATATCACTGAACAACATCTGTATTCCTCCTTGCAATCCAGAATATGTTCCAAAAGTATTGCTGGTTGCTACACCAAATCCACCTCCACCACCGATATAATCAAGTCTAAACTTAGGAGAATAATCTACTTCCTTATAAGTAGATGCATCATCATACATGTAGTTGTCTACATCATTCAGGTTGGCATTAACAATATCACGCTTGTCTAGGCCATACACCGGAAGCGTTCCTGCTGTCTGATCAACTTTTCCTTTTTCTACTGGTTCATTCAATAAGTTTTTAGTAGAAGCTTGTATGATCTGATACCCACTTTTAAAATAGTGCGTATATAAGACGCGGTCTCGTTTTTTAGAAACGGTAATCGCAGGAGAATATCTTGTAATCCCAGAAATTCCTGTAAGAAGGTCTGTCATCTGGTGGACTTCTCCAGTCTCTATTATGTATCTATGTAAGTTTCTAAAACCGTCTCTTTCTGAAATAAAATAGATGTTGTCTTCATGGTCAAACTGTGGATTGATATTCTCGGCTCCAGGAAACAAATTAAGAATTGAGATTTGTTCTGTCTCAAGATTCATAACTGCAATATCCATGGTATACTTACCGAAAGTTCTTCCCTTATCCACACTTCTCTTATCATAAGAAAACACCAGTCTGGTTCCATCCTTATTATAAGCTGCATGAATCTCAGAGTAGGTATCATCCGTCAGTTGACGTACACGTTTATTTTTAAAATTATACATGAATAAATCACTCTGTCCATCTACTAAACCTGTAACCACTAAGTTCTTGCCATCTGGAGACCAGACTGGTCCAGTAAATGCCGGCACACCAGGAATCTTTAAGGTTTCTTCTGTCTTCCCATTTTCAGTATTCTTTATTACAAGTACATTCTCTCCTTTCTTAAATGCTACAAATGCGAATTGCTTTCCGTTAGGAGACCAAGTTCCAGAAGATTCTAAGAAATTAAAATTATCAAGATCTCCATCATTAACCAGGGAAGCTACTTTTCTTATGACTTCTCCAGTACGGGCATCAGCTAAAAACAAGTCCGTTGAGAAAAGATCTTTTTCTGAGAGATAGATAACATACCTGCCATTGGGACTCAGAGAAGGAGACACATTCAGTCTACCAGAATTTTCTTGGTTCAAGAGAACTTTACCTTGCGGTTTTTCTTTCCTATCCCTTAAGTACGGGTCATAATGCGTATCCATGGCACTGTGCCACATACTAGTAAGTGTCTCTTCGTTGGTATAAAGGAGGGAATCCAGCGTATAGTCTAATCCGAATATTGCCGTTCCCCGGAAGAAAGGCTTGATAACACCATCTCCGTAATAACCTGTCAAGAAGGACCACAGTGCTTGACCATATCGATAAGGAAAATATCTAGGATTAGCCATCTGTTTTATGGATGGTAGATTATCGTTGATCATCGCATCCCTCATCCACATCGATGTATATGGGTCTACCCTTCCCAGAGACATATACTCAGCCATTCCTTCTACCAACCACAAGGGTAGATTTCCGAGAGAGCGTAGATTAGTTGAGTCACCGTTAAGAATAGAATTAAACTGAAATGCATGGACCATCTCATGTCCCAGCACCTGGAAGGTC
Organism: uncultured Saprospiraceae bacterium; assembly: GCA_938044055.1. Lineage (GTDB taxonomy): Bacteria > Bacteroidota > Bacteroidia > Chitinophagales > Saprospiraceae > JABDLO01. The sequence continues at coordinate 1,821 of CALIQO010000515.1, read as the reverse complement.
TGCTGATTGGTATAAGTAACCGGCATGATTACCCTATTCTTAAAGGCTTCGGTAACTCCACCTGTAGCTACACCGATGCCTCCAGATATGGAATTGGTCATCTGGAATTCTGCATGATTAGAATAGAAAATCATTGGATTCTTCTTCACTAGATCTTCTTGTAACACATCGTAATGGTAATCGTACCACAGTTCAGACAACTGGCCGAGACGGTTAGCTACTTCATCGTTTTCGAAATAGTGGTAGACCTGGAAGTGGTCTGTTTCTTTTACCTTAAAGTCAAATGACTTATACCTAGGTTTATTTCTCCCAAAATACTGTGCATCAAGATGAACAGATGTAATGGTAAGCAGTAGAAAACAAGCTAATAGATTCTTCATCTGATTACATTTTTAAGCGTTCTACGATCATGGACTTCTGTAATATCTTATATCGGAGAGCAAAAACATTTTCCACTTTACCGAAACATTATTATAACGTTCATTCAAGTATATGTGTTTACCCACAGAAGTACCACATTATTACAGCATGTTAACTCAGAGTATACATTTAACTATATAGACACTCGAGAAGTTATGTCAAGCTGGATCTATGCGCGTTAATATTGTCATAAATAAAGGAATAATTGTTAAGGATAATAGATTTACTTTAAAAATCTTTGTTACCAGACATTATTAACCCAAAAACTTCTGCCACATAATGTCCTTTCCATCCTATTCTCGATTTAAAATTATTATACTTTAGCACCACATTTTACACATTATGACAAGATACAACCAGATTCTTTTTTTGATGCTTTTTTTCCATTCTTTATCTGCACAAGAACCCATGAATCCTCTACATACTCCTCATGAGCAAGACCCTCTTTCTTCTGCTAGCTATCCCGCTGCAATCGATCATTATGTTTCGCTTGCGCAAATGTACCCTAACCTCCACATCAATGCATTTGGCTTGACCGACAGTGGCCATCCGTTGCATGAGGTTATAATTTCTACAGTAGAAAACCCAGACCCTACTAAAGTACGCGAGGCTGGACATGCCATTCTTTTTATTAATAACGCTATACATCCTGGAGAACCATGCGGCGTAGACGCCTCCATGCAACTTGCGCGTGACTTAATGATTAAACCTGAGCTTAAGAAGTTAATGGATAAAACAACCATCGTTATTGTTCCATTCTACAACATCAGTGGAGGTCTAAATCGTGGCTCTTATAGCAGGGCTAATCAAGAAGGGCCTAAAAAATATGGATTCAGAGGAAACATCCAGAACCTAGACCTCAACCGTGATTTTATTAAGTGTGACACCAGAAATGCCGAGAGTTTTAATAAGCTATTTAACAAGTGGGACCCTGATGTAATGATCGACAACCATACCAGCAATGGCGCAGATTATCAATATGTCATGACCTTAATTGCTACACAGAAAGACAAGCTTCATCCGGTACTAGCTGAGCATATGACTTCTACTATGTTGCCGGAGCTATATGAAAACATGGAAGGCAAAGGTTATGAGATGACACCTTATGTATATGTAAGGAATACGCCGGATGCTGGTATTGCAGGATTTCTTGATCTTCCTAGATATTCTTCTGGATATGCTGCCTTACACCATTGTTATTCTTTCATGCCAGAGACGCATATGCTTAAGCCGTATAATGACAGAGTGAGAAGTACTTACTTGTTTTCGATATCGATGCTGGAATATATGTCTGTTCATGGAGAAGAAATCATGCAGTCTAGAGCAACTGCTAAAACCAACTATGCTATGAAAAAAATCGTCGACATCAACTGGACGATGAATAATGACATAGTAGATTCA
>CALIQO010000514.1 GCA_938044055.1 uncultured Saprospiraceae bacterium | reverse complement strand
CTAGGGTAAATAACATTAATACATAACCACCTCTGAGCAATGGTCGCAACTATAATTATACTTATCAATAAAGTACCATAATGAACATACTTTTTCTTATCAAAGTATGCAGGCAATAAAATAAATAGATTGACATATGTCACACTCCACCACACAGGTAAGAATACCAATCGATGCATGGTTGCCTTAAACAAACTCTGGTAATAAGGAGATAAACTTGCCGTTCCGATAAGCACCAGTGCTATCCAGAATATAAGATGACCCTTTACCGATTTTTCTATCATAGAGGTAAGATATTCAATGTTGATAGAATTTTACTACGAATTTATGTCAACGAATGATTTAGCATTATATACAGAAGGAATAATATCATAGAATCGCATTCTGATTCTTATTACCACTAAATCTGTTGTTCCCACTTACAATTTATGAGTTGACGTAATTGCTCAACATGGCTATAGAATCAAGCCTACATTGCCACTAAAATTTTAAATCACTAAAAATATATAACATGAAAAAGGTAATGATTGTCCTTACGGCTATTGTTGTATCTATAGGGTGTAATCGCCCAACCTACGATACAGTTATAATAGATGATGTAACTAATTTCTGGATAGCTTATGACCTGATCCAGAATACGAAAGATACTTCTACACACATGAGCATACTTAATAAAGCATTTTTCGATAAAGGAACCGATGGTCTAAAAGCCATAATGGAAAAGAAGAGATATACTAAAAAAGAATACTTAGAAGCCATAAGAACTTATCCATCGTTCTGGAATTCAATAAAAGAAAACACGCTCAAGGCAAGTGAGTTCTCTGGAGCCATAGAAGTAGAAATAGATAAACTACGTTCCTACTACCCTGAGCTTAGGCCTGCGCATATCTACTTTACAATGGGCGTTCTAAAAAGCGGAGGAACTGCCCATGATGGCCATGTCTTGATAGGCTCTGAAGTAGCATGTGCCGATAGCACAGTTGTAACTGCAGACATAAAACCAGACTGGCTGAGAGAAAACCACGAAAGATATTTCGGCTCTAACCCGATTAAAGATATCGTTTTACTCAACGTTCACGAATATGTGCACACCCAGCAATCAGTCTATGGTTATAACTTGCTATCGCAGAGCATATATGAAGGGGTAGCGGAATTTGTCTCTGTTCTGTCACATGGAGGATCTTCTACGTCACCCGCTGTTGGTTACGCTTTAAAGAATAAAGAAACTGTAAGAAATCGATTCGAAAAAGAAATGTTTTCTCCACACTGGAACGATTGGCTATACAATAACAATAGCAATGACTTCGGACTTAGAGACATGGGATATGGCGTAGGCTATGCAATCTGTAAAGCATATTATGATCAGGCATCTGATAAAAAATCAGCAATTAAAAAAATGATAGAGCTGAATTATCAAGATCAAGAAGCGGTAGAATCATTCTCTATGGAATCTGGATATTTTTCTAAACCAATCGACCAATTAAAAATGGATTATGAATCCTCACGACCTTCTGTCTTAGGAATAAAACAATTTAACAATGGAGATAAAAATGTTGATCCACATACAAGTTTTATAACGGTTGAATTTTCTAGATCTATGTCAACTAGATTCATCAATCATAAACTGGACCCACAGGGAAGAGGCACCTTGCTTCCTATAGAAGGTATAAAGTGGTCTGATGATCAATTAGAATTAACATATCAGGTGAATCTCGAACCAGAAAAGCGATATCTCATAATTCTAGATGATGAGTTAAGAGCTACGGATGGACCGAACATCGAAAAATACCTCATTGATTTTACGACAGCTGCTCTTTAAAGATTGTAGGAGCATGCTCTACTTGATTCATGCTCCTACAATCTTTCGTCTGTTAAGTATTACATATCTGCGCTTGACCCCAAGGTTACATCCACTTCTTGTGTTTCTTGTTCTCTCAAAACAGACAAGCTTATGGTACTGCCAGCACTGTATTCTTCTAAAGCCAGGATGAGATCATAGTTGGTGCTTACTTTCTTGCCATTAACGGCAACAATTATATCTCCTTTAATGAATCGACCATATTGATCTCTACGCATGCCTTTCAAGCCTGCTTGATCGGCAGCTTTCCCTGGAGTAACTTGCTGAATTTCCACTCCTTCTTCCGTATTATTCCTCGACATTTCTATTCCTAACATAGGTCGTCTTACTTCACCATACTTAATAAGATCAGGTACAACCCACTTCACCACATCTACAGGCACCGAAAAACCTATACCAGCATATGATCCCGAGGTTGAGTAAATGGCAGTATTTACGCCAATCAATCTTCCTGATGAATCCAATAATGGTCCACCAGAATTTCCAGGGTTAATCGCTGCATCTGTCTGAATCACATCGCGAATAGGAATTTTCCATGGAGATTCTATCTCCCGACCAAGGGCTGAAATCACTCCAGTAGTAAGCGTCTGGTCTAGTCCAAATGGATTGCCAATGGCATACACCGATTGTCCTACCTTCAGATTATCACTGTTACCAGGAGAGATGGGTCTCAGCATCCTAGATGGAACATCAATCTTAAGGACGGCTAAATCTTTTCGTGGTTCTACACCGACTAATTTAGCTTCATAAACCGATTGATCCGATAAAGTCACATAGGCTCTATCTGCTTGCCTTATTACATGAAAATTAGTTACAATATGACCGTCTTCGTCCCAGACGAAACCACTACCAGATCCGGATGGAACTTCTACATTCCGACTCCATCCATCTCTGCGTACACTCTTAGTTGTTATGTAAGCCACTGAAGGTGCAGAAGCTTCGAATAAGGCAATGGTTGCTTTTTCTTGTGTCGTTATTATTGTAGGCGGAGGAGCGGGTTCTGAATCCCTAATATCAGCCATACTTTCTGGCCTTTCTTTTACTGAAGAGTTGACGTAGGTCAATTCTGGATTATCGTTTTCTTCGGTTGATGTGGGTCCAGTAGATGATGACTTTCCTACATAATAAGCTGCAAGAATTCCTAAGCCAATCAGGATGGTAAAAATTATAGTTTTAGCGTTCATAATTTCTTTTTCTGGTGGTAAATTATCTATCCTAAACACCCATAGAGGAGAGGATATGTCCACTTATAATCGCCCTAATAGAACAATTGTTATACAAAGTACGAAGATTAACGTATTATTTGGATTTCAGAACAAGGATATACTCACTTATCGCTGGGAGCGCCTTTCCTTGCTTCTTGTAGAAGGTCTCAATCAACGGGACCAAGGTGTTTTTAACTTCAACTGGAAAAGTTGAATCCTTGATAAACTCTACTGAAGGTACATTATCTTTTAAAGCAATTTTAATCTGGCTATATGCCGGCAACCTAGATTCATAACTTTTCCACCAGCCTTCATTTCTGAGATACTGAAGTAAGCTCTCTGTGTGGAATAATTCTGGCTTAAATTCAATGGCATCAGCAGCCAACTCTTCTATCTCTTCTGGACTCGCGGGTCTG
>CALIQO010000513.1 GCA_938044055.1 uncultured Saprospiraceae bacterium | reverse complement strand
CCCAGATAAATGAAACAATACTCATTATAAAATTGTATGTCAGGCTGAATTCCTTCTTCGCGACTTACTTCATACTCTTCTTTTGGATATAAAGAATAGCTCCTATATCTGTATTTAAACCCATTTTTGCGCAAGCGAATCAGAACTAGTAATCTATTTCTTTAAAACTACAGCTTTACTATTTTATAAGTGTCCTTGTACTTATTATCAGAAGAGGCAACAGAAAGAATGTATACCCCAGGATGAAGCTTAGATGTAATAATCGTTTCTTTAGCACGGATGCCAGATCGAACAATTACTTCCTTACCAGTTGCATCGGAAATAGAAGCTTTAAGAATAGATCCTGTTCCATTATCAATAGTCACTTGATCTACTACTGGATTAGGATATACTTCTACAGCTATGGTTTCTGTATCATCTGTACTTGTTGTACAAGATTCTCCACTGTCTTCTGAAACGAGAAATGAAGCTGTCCCAGTACATTGATTCCCATCCATAACATTAAGTACATATTCTCCTGGCTCAGATACAACCAGAGAATCAGCCGCACTTCCATCAGCTTCCCATGTAAGGCTGTAGTCTCCTACAGCTACAATGTCGGTTACCTTAAGAGTTGTTGATTCTCCTGGACATAAGAGTGCTTCTCCGGATATAGTCGCATTGACAGTAGGACAACCCTCTGGGTTTATAAAACCGATATCAACAGTCATGTTTCCAGACGCATCGAAATCTACCCAATCTGAAGTTAAATCATCGTCATCGAGCGGTTCCTCTCCAGGAGAAAGTGAAACAATACCCGTTGCAATATCCATAGTTCCTAAACCAGGAAACTCCACATTTCCAGGTCTGCCATTGTTGTCGCCATTGATGTCATTGTTAGGATCGCTAAATATCGGGGTAGGAATTAAATTCTCAAGTGGTCCCCCTGGATCGTAATTTTCAAGGAACCAGGCGAAAGCAACATAGTTACCAGGTTCTAATCCAGTAAAAAAATACTTGCCATCTTCATCTGTAGTTGTCGCTCCACCAAATGCTTGTGAATCAGGGAGGCCGTCTCCATTAGAGTCTCCCCATAGAAGAACCTTTACCCCAGGGATTCCAGGTTCATCATAATCATCTAATCCATTTCTATTTAAATCGTTCCAGATCCGATTACCAAAATTACTAAAAGGAAATAATTTCTTAGCCTGACCTTTTTCCCACATCGCTTGAAACTCGGCTCCATCCATAAAGTTTGCAGCTGTAATATTCTGATTAAGATCTCTTATGTTACCTTCTGTATTATCGTTAGATGCTCTCACTACGAAAGGTCTTCTAAACTGTTCAATTTTTACAATTTCCTTATCCGCAGGAACGACCAGTGACCAGTGGCATAAATCAAATCGAAATGCACCTACATCATTCGTTATATTCCTACCATAAGAATGGTAAGGATTCAATGCATGCAATACAGAGCCATCTTCATATGTAACCTTAATGGTAATGTCACGCGGTGACCCTATAAGATCTAGGAATATTCTATCGTTTTTCATACTTTCTATATCCTGAGGATCAGTAGGATCCAGCAGCGGAGGCAGGGTTCCATTATAAGCTACTGGTGCATAAACAAGGTTACCCACTGAATTACTCTCATGGGCAGAACCATAGATAAGATAAACATCTTCATTCAATTTTTCTTCTCCTGGAACAAAAGCAAATTCAGGTCCATGCTTAAATTCTTGTGGTTGCTCTGGCCTACGGACATAGGACCTAGTTACACCGTCAGATATCATTTCAGGAAATCCTTGTTGTACTTTAAACTGAAAATCCTTGGATTCTCCTCGGTTTTCTATTTCCCCGCTCTCAGCTTCGGCACCGATTAAATAACGATGCATCGCCAAAGCCGAAAAATCTCCAAAACCATCCCAGACGCCTGACCCTTCTTCTCTTCCTTCTACACAAGGAAGATTCCGTTGCATCGCATCTGATCGTTCATTGCCCAGGTTGTTCTCATTAGTCAAACAACTCGGATCAACCCACTCATAGGTATCTTGAATGAAATTCCATGATTCTCCTCTACCTCCACCGTTACCAGAATCTCCTCCATAAGGGTAATTAAACTGAAACTGGTTCTCTACATTTATCTGGTAAAAATCTCCCCAGTGAGGCAGACTCAATGCGTGACCGAGCTCATGGATAAATACGTCCGTAAAATCGAAACTTACAAAAGAATTGCCTCCACCCCAGCCTCCTGGATCTAAGTTTAAAGTATTGCCGAAATAGGTCGTAGAAAGAAAATCTCCTGTAGAGATGTGACGGTTAAACATATGGGATGTGGCATGTGCATTGAGGTTACCATACGGAACATCCAAGGCATTTACGGCACCACTGGCAAACATTCTGATGATATCCGTCGAACCATCTCCTACTGCAATTTCAGGGAATGGGATAGTGACTGGAAACTGACCTACTCTGATTACACTTGCAGGTATAGAAGAGGCTACCTCTTCTATAAATCTTTCAAATCTAGGTGTACGATGCGGTTGGAAATTATAATCCATATAATCTAAATCGTGGACCAGTAGATTTAGCTCAGTAGGAATTCCTACTTTTAATTCATCTTGGTTTAAGGTTCTTATTTCTGTTCCGCCTACGGATATTTTTAGTTGAAGTCGATTCGTCATCCATGCTTTAGGTAAGGTTACTGAAAAGTGATCTTCCTTGCTAGGCAATGACAAATCAATGGCAGCAGGCAACATACCCGGTCCATCTAGACACAGTGTTCCCATACTCTGTCCATCTACAATTCCTTCTACCTGTACATCGGGAGAAACACCATCACCTGTTATTGCAAGCTGAAAGAAGGCAGGTCTTTCTGCAATTAAAAAGAAGAATGGGTGTTCTGGATACAACCGATGCGTCTGAGAAAAAAAGACCCGCTCCAGTTTGGAAGAAGCATTGGTACTTCCAGTACACATGCCTTCATCATCTGGTTCTGCGTATACATACTCTTGGAAATTATAAGACTTAGGCAACCCGGGCCGAGTGCTTTCGATTATTGTGCCCAGAGAAATCTGCGATAAAAGAATGTTGCTTATTAAAGTTAATAAAATTACTAGGTAGAGGTTCGTTTTCATAATAGGTTGTTTTACCTTTCATAAAAATAGATCTAATTGTTTAAACCATATGTACCCCAAATGGGTGACTTTTGATAAAAAAATAGGAATATGTCAATTAAGCATATTGTCTTCAGAATAGTAATAATCATAGGATTCACTGGATTTCTAAGTGGATGCACAGACAAGAATATCGTCATCGAAGTAGAAAAAAACACCATCTTGGTTGATGGTGAGAAGATTGAATCCTATCAACTCGACAGCATCTTACAGGTCATTCCAGATGAAAGAAAAGAGTATCCTGTAAAACTATATGTATCCGATGATGCAGAGATGGGCGCGGTATCAGACATAAAGGTTTCTCTAAGAAAAAACAAGCTTCTTAAAGTAAAGTACTTTAATTAATCCGCTATAAACTTAAGGGATATAGAATTTACGCAATGTCGGGTATTCTTTTCAGTCAATCGCTCACCTACGAATACATGGCCTAAGTGGCCATCACAGTTGTTGCAGAGGATTTCTACCCTTCTTCCATCGGCATCTGTTTCATGTTTTATAGCACCATCAATCTCATCGTCGAAAGAAGGCCATCCACATCCGCTGTTAAACTTAGAAGTGGACTTATATAATGGTGTATCGCACCTCCGGCATACATATGTACCCTCTTCATAGTGCTTGTCATACTCCCCAGTGAAAGGTCGTTCCGTTCCTTTATGTAAGATAATTTTTTCTTCTTCTGGGGTCAGTTCATTGTAGTCACTCATTGATTGGGCTTTAACTTGTGAGAAAATTTCTCCCTTAATTTAGAAATTTTAGGAGATATAACGATCCGGCAGTAAGGTGCATAACCATTTCTATTATAATAATCTTGATGGTATTGTTCAGCAACATAGAATTCTGAAACTGCACTTACTTCTGTTACAATAGGTTTATCATATAAAGGAGCTGCTATCGTCTTTAAACTCTGTATAGCTATATTCTTCTGCTCGTTATCGTGATAAAAGATAACAGATCTATATTGAGTGCCTCGGTCTGCTCCTTGTTGGTTTAAAGTAGTCGGATCATGGGTTGTAAATAGCACTTCCAGCAATTCTGTATAGGATATAATTGTCGGGTTATATGTAATCTGAATGACTTCAGCATGTCCTGTGGTACCGGTGCAGATTTCTCTATAAGAGGGATTCTTAATGCTTCCACCCATATATCCTGAAACTACTTTTTCTACTCCAGTGAGGTCCTGAAACACCGCCTCTACACACCAGAAACATCCGGCACCGAAGGTTGCAATTGCTTTATTATTACTATTCATTATACTATATAATGCATCTAGTGAAAATTAGTTCTTTTCGCTTACGCAAATGTGCTTTTTCTTTCACACATACTACCAGATAGAAAATTTTCAAGAAACCTTAAAAAACATAAGTACATATTCTTATTCAGCGGCTTATCCTAAAAAACTTGCTGATGAAAAAACGATACACAACTTGTATGGCAACCATTCTGTGTTGCATACTCTATTCTTCACTTTTAGGCAATAATGCTACCATTTCTAATCCTCAATACAACAAGCAGACTAGATCCTTGACATTCGATATAGGGTGGAACAACGGTTTCCGGGTGAGTACGGAGTGGTTCGACTATATACACCTAGTTATAAAAGTCAAGAATAGCAATGAAAACACCTGGAACCCTGCTCCAGCATTTACAGCCACAGCTATAAGTCTACAGACGCCTAATTCAAGTAATGGCGGATTCACTGGGGTATGGCACAGTCCTGGATTTACTTCTGGCACTGATGGAGGGAGGATGATTATTCAATTTACTTCTGGCACATTTATCAATCCCAGTTTTAAAATAATGGCCATTGAAATGGTATATGCTGATCATGAAGACCTAGGGTATACTTATAACTTTGGTGATGGAATCACTAGAAACAGGTTACATGATGGATCTGATGAAGGCCTACCCTTTTCATGGGCTCCACCCTATCCAGATATTGTGGTGGGTGATCAATCTGGAGAACTGGGTTCTACATTTAATATTCCTTTGCCATTTGCCATGAGCAACATCCATAAGTCCATGATGAAGTATGAAATCACCCAAGGGATGTATGTAGATTTCTTAAACTGCCTAACTAGACCTCAACAAGATACACGTACTGAAACAGACCTGTCTATCGGAGTTTCTGAAGTTACTGAGATCTATGTTATGAGTGCACGCACTTTCCCTTCTCTAGATAATGGTATAAGGTGTGCATCCACCATTCCCTCTTCTGGTCGCATTACTTTTTTCTGCGATGGCAACAATAATGGAATCGGCAATGAAACCGATGATGGTCTAGATAGGGCTTGTAACTATTTAGGGTCGGAAGATACCAAAGCCATTCTTGATTGGTTACATCTCATGCCTATGCTACAAGTTGAATATGAATTATGGTCTCGTGGTGGCGGTCAAGTCGTTCCTGGAGAGTATGCCTGGGGCAGCACTGCCTATCATGTTATAGACGTGAATGGATGGAATCAAGAAGGTACCAGTTCAGAAGTGCACAATGACCTAGGTACACCAGGTGCCCATGTCAGCACTAATTTTTCAGCCAAAAGAGTAGGTGCATTTGCAGGAGCGACAACAACTAGAGAACAGTCTGGTGCTTCATTTTACGGCATTATGGATCTATCAGGATCATTATCAGAATCGATCTACTCACTACTTACTACCAATGGTGCTTCACTTCCTAACCCACAAGATCTAGGAGACGGAATAATCGGTATCCATGGCAACCACAATCAATCATCTTGGAACAACACCATCCTGATGGCTACAGGCAAGATGCTTTCCTATGGGTCCGGGAACCCCATCTCTTTACTAAACAATGTTATCGAAACCGAACGTTCTTCTTCACAAGGTGCAAGAGGCGTCAGATAAATCAAAACTAGGACATGAAATATACAATTGCTTTCATATTAATAAGTACATCTATTCAGGCTCAATTTACCGGTGGAACGGGTGATGGCTATGAATCACTGGTTATTATGAATCCGCGATCTGATCTTACAATGGGCGGAACGGGTGATGGATATCACATTGAGACATGGGATGGCACGAAAGATTGCACTTC
>CALIQO010000512.1 GCA_938044055.1 uncultured Saprospiraceae bacterium | reverse complement strand
GCTCTGGAGAGTAAGTTCTACTAGACAAGCATCATGATTCCATTTTTCATCCCATACAGTGACAAGTAAGTCAGTCTGCGGGTGATCATCGCAAGTAAAGTTCATGGCAGAACTATTCCTAGAAGGAATCCATAATTGTGCTTTACCTTCATTATATAATTCAAGTGCTCTATCAAGATCCTCGATGATTCCATTCTCTGTAAAATAATGTTCTTCATCTAAGTAATCTTTATCTGGACTTACATCATTAAACGTAAATAATAAGTCGTCGCTGTCTGTGCAATTGTCTTCGCTGGCAATATTGAAGTCAATAGCCCATAATTCTACTAGGCCGTCCTTCATCAATGCACTTGATAAACCTACACAATATGGAGTCGGTGGTTTAGCATCTGCAACCATAAAGGTTCCTTCACAGAAATCAGAATTACCACATCCATCGTAAATCTTCCACTTAAATTCGTGGGTGCTCATAGGACCAGGGAACAATACTTCATTTCCTGATAAATCAACAATTGTAACCGCAACATCGTCTCCTGCCAGGCTCTGACCTTTCATGAAGTATGTATTGTTGAGAGCGGCACTGGTTACGGTCAATTCCCACTTAATCCATGTATCTCCACATGAGCTATCATCTGTGAAATTGTTGGTTAAGGTAACTGGACCTGAACAAGTATTCGTATGAATCGGAAATGGGTCGGGATATTCACATTCCTGGATTACAGGGGCGATTGTATCTACCAGTTTAATCACTTCCGTAAATGTATATATGCCATTTTTAGATTGGAAACCAAACTCGTTATTGCAATTTAATCCACTATCATCTATGCTTATTCCATAATTAAATGATCTTGCTCCATCATAAATACACCAGTCTATAACGGTATAGGTATTTATAATTTTAGAACAAGCATCTGACTCGAATTTAAAGGTATCGGATTCTACAGTCCAGCCTATTAACTCACATGCTCCTGCGTCCCAGTCTAGGAATGGTTCTTCTCCTACTTCTAGACAATCTGTTTCTCTTGTTTCTTCAGGCCAGTTTACATCTTCACAAGAAAATCCTCCTTTATACTCTACTGTCACTACTTGAGTACATGTAACATCTGGTCTATCCCTCACTTGGTATTCTATCAAGATGGTTCCGAACTTACACATCTCATTATAATCTGTATAATCTCTAGATACTTCTTCTACTTGCTTCGTCGCACATATACCCATCGCAACGGGTTTATTGTCTCTTATCGCTTCTTCTAAATCTTCATGGCAGAATGTAGTAAAATCGGTACATTCTATTTCTACCGTTTTATCTTCTACAAGGACATTGACCCATGAAGTATTTTTATTTCCTGCTTCATCGGTTACTTGTAGAATTACTTTTACTTCTTGATCAAGATCTCTGCAACAGAACTTCACGAATGGACCGAATACATCCGAATCGGTACGACAGACATCTGATTCTCTTCTTACTTCTAGTGTTACATCTCCACACATATCGAAACTACCATTGTCTGCAGATTCAGCGTACAACTTTCCAGCACCTTCACCTGGATCATTAGGATCTTCTACAAGGTGTAAAACAATCTCTTGCAATGCAATCGCTGTAGGAGCAACACCATCATAAACATCTACACGGTAGAATACATTGTTCTGAGAAAAATTCCCACAACAATCGGTAGCTCTGTAATTAAAGATATGTGATCCGACTGGTAAGTCATAGGCAATCCCGTTTTCAACGCGGATACCTACAGGGCCTACTATGATAAACTCTATTCCATCCGTTGTACAATTATCAGTTGCTTCAGGAAGCGGTAATTCTATGTCAGTTGTACATGTCCATGGATCAGTTGAAATCAAGGTGTCACTATCAAATGGCTCAATAACAGGTCCTTCTAAATCTTTAGCATGGATGATCTGTGTAAATACTAAGAAATCTGTTCCATCAGCACACCAATCTAATATCTTCCATGTTCTTGCAAGTTTTACACTGTTAGAACAAGATAGATCACAAGCTTCCAGAATTTCATCTTTCTTCAAGACTAGGAAATTGCAGTACTCTCCTGGTAACAATGGAACTCCATCGATGGTAGGGAATGCATCTTCTATATTTCCTGTAAAGTCGAATATGTCAGCCATAGATGTTACACCACAGGTTGTTGTTACCACATCAGTAGGAGGAACAATTTCTGCTGGGTCTAAGGCCTTTATCATAATTATCTGAACTGCAGAACTGGTATTGCCGTATGCATCTGTAGCAGATATGTGTCTTTCTATTCTTCTATCATCACTACACAGTTCTCCTAATTCTACATCATTAATGAATGTTTCATAAGTTGAACAATCTGTAATAACAATCGGGTCAAGGTCTGCAACTTCTGTCGATACGCCACACATAACCATGGTATCTCTCACCATAATTACCGGTGGATTTTTTTCTTCTATAAGTACCTTACCCCAGCAGCTGTTTCCGTTGCATATGTCTACAGCTTTATAATCGTAAATGTTTCCTATCTGATCTGCTGTTATTATATCAGAATCCGTACCCATGATTTCTACTTGGATAAACTCGAATTGAGGCATCGTTTCTAAAACAGCTTCTGCTGTAAGTATCGCGGTACAATTGTCATCAAGACTGACATTAATCTGGCCAGTACAAGAAAGAGGTTGGTAGCCATCACTAACTACTACGGTTACCATAGTAGGGGCACTCTCGCAGCCATTGACTACTGCAGTCACCCAGAAATCTCCAGCTGCTCCTGGATCATAGCTCGCTCCTGAAGCGACAGGTGCTATCATAGCTAAGGTAGGATCTGCATCGTAAAAATTGAATGTAGCTAGTGGACCGTTATATGTATGTGACCCTAGATCAGATATGTCATCTTGTGGAAATTCAGCAAACTCTGCTGATGGATCGAATGCATCGGTTCCGTCAGTGTCTCCACATGTAACCAATTCATTTCTGATAATTGTATTATTCTGCGTACTGACTCCGCCGACATCCCATTGACTACCTGGATCGAAACCTATGGTTCCAATAACATCGATGATATTACCATTGTTTAATAAAACAACTGCATCATCTCCGTTAAAGTAAGATCCGCCAGTAGCCATATCAGCTTCTGCTAGTGAAGCAGGAAAAGCGCTGTCATCACATACAACAAAGACATCTCCCGCAGTAACAATTCCTACAAGAGGTATCATATTACCAGCTGTCATGCTTCCATTGAAGTAAAACTCAAGGCTGTAAGAAGAGGTAGAAAAATCAATATCAGCCCCTGTACCATTATATAATTCAATGCACTTATTGTTGCTTGATCCTTCTATATATTCTGAAATAAACAAGTTGCAAGTAGGTATTGATTGAGGTTCAGGTTCTATCAGCGTTGACGCTGCTGCATCGCACACAGCTACATCAGCCACAACAGGAGCAGTAGGTATACCTTGAACAAAAACATCAATAGAAGCTGTTGAAGAACAGCCCATATCATCCATTGCTATAACAGTATATATCCCCGATTTTAACGTTGTTGAACCCATAATAATAGGATTCTGATCCATGGAAGCGAATCCATCTGGGCCAGTCCACGACCATGAAGTTGCCTCTCCTCCTGATTCCATAAGTTCTATATTATCTCCCTCACATACAGGACTAAGGGTAGATACAAGCACTGCAGGTCCTGGAGCAACGGTAACAATCATCTCAGTTGCAGTAGTTTCACATATTCCATCTGTTGTGGTGACCCATATTGATTGTGGGGACATTGCGGTAGTAGTCATAGGGTCGTTCATCAGCACACCACCTGCAAGTAGATTAGCTCCCATACCAGCAGGATCTGCATCGTAAAAATTAAATGTTGTAGCAGGTGAAGGTGCAGAGGTAACCATCACATTGTCAAAAGCTATGTCTTCATCACCTGAATCTAAAGAAATAGTTATACGTATATCTAAGGTATTGCCTGTTCCAGCTATAGCAGCTGTGAATGCTGCAAATTCATCCGTAACTTCTGATCCATCGCCTAATCCATCAAAGTCAGTGTCTACAAGAGGCATACCATTAAAATCTGTTGAACTGGATTCTATCCATAGTAGATTCTGATAAGGTCCAGCATCGATTGAATACTCGACATGAAAGAAGTCTGGGCCATCCCAGTCTTGATTGCTTCCATCATCGTCTTCTGCTAGATCTATAGAGAATACTAGATTGCTTGCTCCGGTAATTGTAATTTGGTCCATATCTATAAATTGCGGAATAGATGCACCTTCACCATCTATATCCATAGCAGCAAAAAACGAACCTGTGGCATTGTTATAGAAAATATCCGTATCGCCTACATCTATGGTAGATCCATCTGTACGGATAAAATAATCTTCGTCGCCATCAGAAAACTCCATGATACTTGGAGTGTACCCAGTTGCTGATTCAAAATCAACGAGCGACAGAGTTGTCGTCATCGGCATATTAGCCTGAGCAGTTAAATCTATCAGTGTACTCTGGCCATCACATACAGATGGGTTTACAGCTGTAGGTGCTGTAAAAGTGCATTGAGCATTCAATTGGTTTATTGATAGGCACGCAATAATTAGAATAAAACCATTGCGAAATAAAGCTAATGGGATAGCATTCATGAGATTGGTTGTTACTGTTTAAATTCTTTTTCGTCTTCTTAACCCTTTACGAGAAAGGATTAAAATTGGTATAAAACTACACTATTTCGTCCTCATTTTTTATCGCTTAAATGCTAATTATCAATGACCTACATGCGATTCAATTTATTCCGTATGTATCTCATTATAAAGCAGTTAGATATACATGTCATTCAGCTTATATATGTTATAGAAATATCTGATAATTAGCTTATAAGTTTATTTTTTGAAACCGTATTTCAGGCTCATATTCTCCATTTTCAGTGAAAACAGTAGATAGGTTGTCATCAGCCATCAAGATTTTAGGGCAACCAGATCCTCTAGAAGGATCAATAGGGCATACAAGAATTTTTCTTAATAAAGTAAAGTTTAAGTCGTATTCATTAAGCATAACACTCGCTTGGTTTTCTTCTGTCGAAATGTATGAAACATAAAGATGATTATGAAAAGCCAGCATATCCATTCTACCGATAGAAAGGCTGTCAGAAACGGGTTGAGAATCTGAAAAAGCCTTCTCTTCTTCGTTCCACCTACTTACATTAACTTCTGGATATCCATTGGCTTGGGTAAACCAGGTGGTGTAAACCTGTCCACCGAAACTACTTATACTGGGTCCGTTTACTGGACAACCGGCAATTTTCCAAGGGGAAGTATCCATTATATATGGCTCGGACCAAGCACCTTCCTCATACCATCTCATGATGTTGCCTCGGATTTCTTCTCCATCGCGACCTCTATATACTAGGTATGGCATTCCATAATGCAGGGTCAGGTCTGTCTGACAACAATCACACACTCTATCATCAACTTCTGTTCTTTCTGAAATCTGACCTTCATCATTTATTAAGCAAGACCTCAGACTCATGGCTCCAGATACCTCTAAAGATTTCGTGTTTCTCCCATCTAGCCACACAGCCATTATCTTATCATCGATAGGCGTATAGGATACGAAACCATGCTCGGCTGGTACACCATCGTTATGTAAGGTGAATATGGTGTCAGGCTTAGCAGCCCCTAAATCACCGATGGCAACTGTGACATTGTAATCATAGGTATCGGGACTCGTTTTTTCTAACCAGTGGGTAATGTATTTTCCAGATTTAAAAAAAGCCAACTCAGGCGTATCCGCCCAATTGACGAACCAGTCAGTGCCACAAGCCACAGTCGTTTCTTGAGTGACAACATCCCCATTATAGTGCCCGATCATTAAACAATCTTCTCCATTTTCCATCATAGTTGTCCAGGATAAGTAAGCTCCATTTTTTCCTGTAATTACATATGGGAAGCAGCTACTTTCAATTGTAAAATCTTGTTTGCTGCTGTTTTTACATTGTAATGACAACATTACAATCAAGGCATATAGTATTGTCCTTTTCATTGGTTAATTTTGAAAAATCAAATATACATCATGGCAACATGGATTTTAATATTTAAGACGCTTCATATTGTTGGTTTTACAGCTTGGTTCGCGGGATTGTTTTACCTAGTGAGAATGTTCGTTTATCATAGAGAAGCATATGATCTAGGTTCTCCTGCAGATCAGATTCTGAAAGATAGATATGCACTTATGGAACGCCGAGTATATGGTATTATCTGCAATCCAGCTATGACCATTACG
>CALIQO010000511.1 GCA_938044055.1 uncultured Saprospiraceae bacterium | reverse complement strand
TGGTGTCACAGAAATCGAGGAAGTTGTTTCTCCAGTATTCCAAGCATATTGAACATTTCCATTAGAGCTGGTAAAATTAGCGGTAACCGTTGCAGTTTCTCCATCGCAGATTTCATCGCCATTAATGGTTCCTGTAATCGCACACTCTATACAACCGTCTATGGCTGTTCCTGTGACTGCTCCTATCCCAAATGAATCTCCGTCCGGATCAGGAGAGCACACAGTTAATTCAACTATGGTACCATCTCCTGGTACATCTTCTAATAGTATTTCATAGTTGGCAGCTTCAGTACCAGCATTCTGAGTAGTGTAACTCATGGTTTCATCTACAAGTACTGTACCCGAGCTATTTTTAATTACTGCATTAATTTCAACTACTCTGACATTATCTTTTTCATGAATAGGAACATTCAACTGGATATCTCTAGGTAGATCACTTGCTCCTAATTGAAGAACTGACATAATACAATCATCTTCTCCTGCTGGAGTTTTAGTATGATGTAGTTCATAGTTAAAAGTTGCTAAAGCAGAAGAAGCTTCTGCTTGTTGTCTTTCAACATATAATACCATAGAAGTGGCATCGCAGCTGTAGGCATTAGTAAGACATACTTCAGATGGGTTACCGTTGTATATTGTCCTATAAATTCTTTCAGCCGCTCCTCCAGGAGTCGTCTGCTGTACATCAATTCCTGAAACATTCTGAGTAACCCCGTCAAATGAGAAAGTTACAAAACTTGGGAATCCATTGCTACAATCTCCTTCTTCAATCCAAATTTCCGCAATGACTCTTGTTACATTACCAGTATTCGCAATGGTTATACAATCATTAGATGTTCCTTGAAGTCCTTTTGCTAGAGTTTCAAAAGCAAGACCAGATCCGCAATCGTTTGCAATCTGAAGATTGAATGGGTCTTGACAATTGGTTACATTTATTGTAATCTGTTCTGAACTAGAACAATTATTTCCATCCGTATATACATAAGTAATTACATGGCTTCCTACTCCAGCTACACTTGGTGTAAACAGACCATCTTTATTAACTCCTGTTCCTGAGTAAATTCCCCCACTAGGATTTGCTGTAAGTTGGTATGTTCCATCACTTGTACAAAAAGGTCCAGCTTGGTCTAGCGTTATATTAGGTAATTCATTAACGTTTACATGAAAAGTAGTAGTCGAAGAACAACCATTGTTATCTGTTGCAACTATAGTATATGTCCCAGCTTCATTCATCGTTATAGAAGATGAAATGAGCGCATTGCTTGAATTATTTGTTACATGGAAACCGTTAGGTCCAGTAAATTCATAATTGTGTAACCCGTTAGGATTAACTGATATATAAAGTTGTTCTCCTTCACATACACTTACTGAGCAATCATTACTTACGAAATAAGTACTTCCATCAAATGAGTATTCACAAATGAGATCAAAATCAGAACCTAAGAAAACCTGATAATCTTCTACTTCTCCATCAAAGCAACCTGCTTGATTACAGTAATCACCAGTCGGTCCTTGATCTTGAACAGGACTTATTATGAATCTCGCTGCTGTCGCGCCGCATGAAAAAGATCCTGGAGTCTTTATACCATAACTAAAAGATCCCTGCTTAAGGGTACCTAATACACCATTACCAACCTTACGGTCATTAATGACTAATTCATTACTATCAAAATCTCCATCATTGTTCCAATCTACCCATGCAGATACGTAAGAATATGCATCGTACGTCTTCCATGAAATATCAACGAACTTATCTACACCCGCAGTAAATACATTATCGCCAGAAAACTGAATTCCGTCCTCATCATCTGTTCCGTCGTTATCATCACCATCAGAATTATCGCTGTATTGAGAGAAATTATCTTCATCCTTATTATTTCCAAGTTGTGCTGGACTTCCACAATCCAATGAATAACAAATGTCTCCATAAGAAGATGGTGCATCACCATAATCTGCTCCAGAAACACATTCTACGTTAACAATAATAGCCCCGGCCACTACAAAAGATTGTCCATTCTGATCTGCACCGGAATCCGGGCAAGAAGAACTACTCGCATTAGGTGAATTAATTTCTATATTGACATTAGAAACAGAACCTGCAACATTATTCAACGTAAGTACTGGCACTTCAATGCAACAACCATTGGTTGGCGTACTTGGCGCTAATCTAGTTGTTTCAACAACTCCTCCTGCTGTAACCGTTATATTAAGTACTCTACAATCATACGTTATTTCTGATATCGGTAATTCTACAACTAAATCCCTAGGCATATTATCTGTAGGAATAGGAATATTAAAATCTACTGTTGTCCTATATCCACTTATCGAGGTAAATGTCCCACTGCTATTATAGCCATCTGAAACATTTCTAAATGCATAAACCACCAACGATTGTAAGCTACTCTGCTGTGGAGCATTAACTAAAGTTACTGTACTAGCACTTCCATTATATGTTCCTCTATATGCTCTTACATTACTACTTGTCCCAGTTAAGGCAACTTGATTTAATGTAAAATTATTCCCACCAGCTGAAGCTGTAATAGAACTTCCAGGATCTTGGCCTTTATAGACAACCTCTGCAACTAACTGATAAACTTCTCCTGAATTAGGAATAGAAATCTGATCTGGCTCTGAACCATTAACACCCTGACTATGAAGGGTTACTGTTTTATTGTCTTCACAATCGAATATCCAATCTTGTGTTGAGCATCCACCTACATTAGGCCCCCAGTTCTGATGACAATCTGAAGTAACTGTATAATACTGAATGTTACTAGCGTCTACAAGCGCTCTCCATTCGTGATTTTCCCATGTAGTAACAGACCAACTATGGCCCGGTTGAATAGTTGTATAATTAACCCACACTCCAGCATTCTCTTCCCAATCAATAAGAATGGCACAATTACCATTATTGGTTATGGTAAGTTCAGGATCACAAGTCTGCCCATAATTAACACAATGTGGATCATCAATAGTCATTATATCCTGGTAACTCTCCCAGTTACTAGGTACCCATTCCGTAGCACAATTAGATGTATACGTTCCATTCTGGACACGATTGATTATTGTCCATGCATTAGAACCACTGGCAGGCGAAACATTGTCTGTAAAATACCAGACTGCCTGCTGCACTTCTGAAACAGTAAATGAGGCAAGACCATCTGCACATGCAGAAACATCGCCATTGGTAATATCCTCTGGCGTTGTATCAAAAGAGAAGTTGTGACCTGAAGGTCCAGCTCCTTGTGTATACTCAACACAAAATCCTTGATAAGAATTACCATTAACCACCATTGTAGGTGAGGCGCCCCCTGAAGAAGAATATGCTGATTGTGCAAATGCAGAATTCGCAATTGAAAGTAGTCCAATTACGAAGAAGTAAATAAGTTTATTAGCGTAATGCATAATAGATAGTTGTAGAAAGTTGTAGATAGTTTTTATTCAATGCTTAACGTGAATCTATAGGATCCATCTGATGATCCTCTGATTGAGAAGCGATCACGATTTTTAGATGATATATCTGAATTCTGAGATATCAATGAGAATGTTTTACCAAATTTAGATATGGAAGGTACTCCTCC
>CALIQO010000510.1 GCA_938044055.1 uncultured Saprospiraceae bacterium | reverse complement strand
TGTCAGTGACATCATTTCTGACTTACCTAAGCCTAAGCCCGCCCACTCTACTGTTTCCTCTTTCGTAAGGATACTTGAGAAAAAAGGCTATGTAACACATAAAGCTTATGGTCGGACATATGAGTACTCGCCGATCGTAGATAAGAAAGATTACAGCAAGACCAAAGTATCCGGATTACTTTCCAATTTCTTCGGAGGTTCCGTAGATCAGCTGGTATCTTTCTTAGTAAAGGAGGAAAAAGTCTCCCTACAAGACATGCAGCGCCTTCTTGATAAAATTAAAGAAGAAGATAACTAATTGCATGCACCTTCAATCACTATAATCTCCAACTATAACCTTGTCTTATGGTCGCATATCTAATAAATACCACAATAGCCTGGGCATTGCTCTTCTGCATATACAAGCTATTTCTTGAGAAAGAAAAGTTCTTTCAATTGAATAGGTTCTATCTATTGGCTTCATTGATTCTCGGTGGCCTGTTGCCGTTAATATCTGTCGTAGAATGGCCGATCACCCAGCAGCTTCAGGAAATGGCACCTCCCATCCAGCAGGTATATCACAATAATTTAAGCACCATCGAAAACTGGACCGCTTCCTTAGTTAATATCGATGAGGCCTCCCCTTCTGCACTTACTCCTGAAAGAAACATAAACTGGGTCACTATTATCTTAATGGTTTACATACTCGGTTTACTTGTGACGGGATTAAAGACACTAAGATCTTTTGCAGTTATTACAAAATTAATTAGAAGCGCTGATTCCCAGAAGACATCTGAGTGTACCCTCTGCACCGTTCATGAAAATATATCTCCCTTTTCATTCTTTAACTTTATGGTGATAAATCGCAACAACCATTCAGAAGCGGAAATTCAGAATATCATCGACCATGAGGTCTATCATATAGAAAAACTACATACTATAGATATTCTTATCACCCTTTTATTCAAGATCCTTTTCTGGTGGAATCCGCTACCTTATTTTTTCGCAGCAGCTCTTAAGTTAAATCACGAATATTCTGCTGATGCCCACGTCCTATTGCGTTCCTCAAGAAAAAAGTACAGCAGCCAACTCATGCAGGCTGCCTTCCCGAGTGTCAACCTAGCGCTCACTCAACCTATATTTAATTCATTCATTAAAAAACGCATTACAATGATGTATCAACCACCTTCTAAAAAAATGAAAATGCTAAAATATGGCCTCGGAATTATGGCCATCGGATTCTTATCTGTTCTCTTTACAGATTCAATATATGCGTACAACCAGGATGGACAGTCAGCAGATATAATTAACCAAGAAAAACTGCAAGAAGACCCTGTGAACAATGAAGTCACAGAAAAAATAAACAAAACCATTTCATCTAACCTGATTAACGGTACTGTTACCGCCTCAGGCGGAAAGCCATTGATCGGTGTCAATGTTGTTGTCGCCGGCACCAAGTATGGTGTCATTACGGACTTAAAGGGTAAATATTCTATAAGTGTACCAGATGATAGTAAAGTAGTTTTCTCTTATGTAGGGTATGACACTTATTCAGCAGCGACTACAAAACTTGAAGTGGACAGTAAAATAATAATGATACCTTCTACGAATAATGGAAAAGATAATAATCCTATCTCATTATCCGGAGGTTCTTGTGAGCAAGATGATCAAGGCATATACTATAGAGCCGATAAATATGCCAGATTATCTAGCAGCTCTTCATCTGAAGTAGATGATTTATATCGCTCACTTTCCACATTTGCCAAGGAGCGATTCGTTATTCCAGAAGAGGTTGTAGCCATGGGGTTCCAGTGGAATGTTGTAGTTAAGGTTTTCATCAATGTGGAGGGAACAATTACAGATTCCGAAATAGCTACTAAGGATGTGCCTGGTCTACAATCCGAAATAGATAGAATCATCGACCTTATGAATTCTGAACTAGAAATAGAGGCAGCAGAATGTGATGGAAAAAAAGTAATGTCATCTACATTCTTCAGCATAAAGGTAAAACTGGATGAAGCCCAGAAGAAAAGAGCCATAAAAAGGGATTCTAATAATTCGACTGGAGTAACTTCTATTACCGTCACCCATGCTACTCAGAAAGGCGAATTATACTTTACTTATAGATCTCACATGAATGTCCCTACGTCCATTAAGATCTATTCTCCAGATGGTGAAGAGATTTTCAATAAGTCTTACGATTTCATGTATACTTCGATTCGAGACGAAATCTTGCTTGAAAACAAGAAAAAAGGGACTTACACACTCGAAGCAATCCAGGATGGAGTCATCTCTAAAAGCAGCTTTCCATATTCATTATAATACTGGAAGAGGGGTCTAGCGGATTACCACCTAGCTAGACCTCTTTAATCTCTACGCTCCGTCATCGTAGAATAAGATATCTCCAGAAGACAATATCTCCATACTATAAGACTGGGTAACCGATGGATCATATTCTTCTCCATCCACATGGGCTCCTGCTGCAATATGAATAATGAAATCCTCATCAATCCTAGCTATAGACTTTTTTATAATCTGACCTTCTGTAATGACAGAAGAAATTGATTTTCGAGATATAAGTGACCCATCCTTGTCAAATGTTACAAGAATATACTCATACTTAAGCAATCCTATTTTCCAGTACACAATCCCATAATAATCATCTGTCTTAGGAAGCCTGAAACAGGGTATATATTCTGTGTACTCGTCTTCTCCAGGTTCCCAGTTACTTATAATACCATCAATCACCGATAAGGCAATTGGCTTATTTTCTGCTCTGAAAATCTCTGCATTTTCCTCGTTAAGTGTAACTGGTGGCTCTACTTGTGGGAAAAATTCCAGAAGGGTCTCAATGTTCATGTCTGCTCTTTTTTAGCTTCCGCAAATGTAGTGATTCCTATAACACAACCTTATCTTATATGCAGATTCAACATGAACCTATAAAAAGAACCGTATTACAACTGCGATAATATTCTGAAATATCATTCAGAGAGATTATTTCCTACCGCTAAACCATCCTTTTTCCACAACATCTATTGATTAGACTGATTCTAAATAATCTCAAGGAGAATTCTTGCCTTGGATTAAGAACTCCAAATCTTAACTTTGTTGATCAAATAAAAACGGCCATCTTATGCAATGGATCCTTAATTTTCTCACTTCGAGCATCGGGAAAAAATTCGTAATGAGTTTTACCGGTTTATTCTTGATTTCATTCTTAATCATCCACCTTATCGGCAACCTTCAATTGTTGTACAGTGATGGTGGGGAAGCTTTTAATAAGTATGCGTACTTTATGACTAGTAACCCCTTGATTAAAACAGTTTCAATAGGGCTGTATACAGGGATCTTGTTACATGCATTCCTAGGACTTGCCATATACTTTAAGAATAAGAAATCTAAAGGTAAGAAGTATGCTGTATCTACATCGGCTAATGCATCGTTCGCTGCCAAGCAAATGGCCTTACTAGGCACATTGATTCTGGCATTTATTTTAATCCATATGGGTGATTTCTGGTTTAAGATGAAATTTACCGATCAGATTATACCGGTTGATTACGATGGCATGCAAGTTAAGGATTTATACGCTCAAGTATCTACAACCTTCAGTAAGCCCTTTTTCGTAGGCATATATATTCTGGGTATGATCGCACTGGCCTTCCACTTATGGCATGGTTTCCAGAGTGCATTTCAGACCCTCGGACTAAACCATAAAAAATATACACCGATCATACAAGGCCTAGGAAAGATATTCTCTATCCTGGTGCCAGCAGCATTCGCGTTGATCCCTATTTTAATGTACTTAAATCGATAAGCCATGACTACACTTGATGCTAAAATACCGAAAGGAACATTAGAAGATAAATGGGTAAATTACCGGAGCAAGATGAATCTCGTGGCGCCTAATAACAAAAGACGGATAGAAATTATCGTTGTCGGAACAGGACTAGCAGGAGCGTCTGCTGCAGCAACGTTAGGAGAACTGGGATACAAGGTGAAAGCATTTACCTTTCACGATAGTCCGAGAAGGGCACACAGCATAGCTGCTCAAGGTGGCATCAATGCTGCTAAAAATTATCAGAATGATGGAGACTCCATCTACAGGTTATTCTACGACACAATAAAAGGAGGAGATTACAGATCTAGAGAAGCTAATGTCCATAGACTGGCAGAAGCTAGTGTAAGTATCATAGATCAAGCTGTTGCTCAGGGTGTACCATTCGCTAGAGAATATGGTGGCTTGCTTGCTAACCGATCATTCGGTGGAGTACAGGTTTCCAGGACATTCTACGCAAGAGGTCAGACTGGACAACAATTACTCCTCGGTGCATACTCATCGCTATCCAGACAGATATCAACAGGATCCGTAACCATGTATAACAGACATGAAATGGTAGATCTTGTTAAAGTCGATGGCAAAGCCAGAGGCATCATTGCCCGTAACCTACTTACTGGAGAACTAGAAAGACATGCAGCACACTGCGTCGTCCTTGCTACCGGAGGGTACGGAAATGTATTCTACCTGTCGACCAATGCCATGGGTTCTAATGTTACCGCTGCGTGGAAATCTGTAAAAAGAGGTGCTCTTATGGCTAACCCTTGCTTTACTCAGATCCACCCTACTTGTATTCCTGTATCAGGAGACTATCAGAGTAAGCTGACTTTAATGTCAGAGTCATTGAGAAATGATGGACGGGTATGGGTACCTAAGAAAAAAGAAGATTCTATAGCGATCAGAGAAGGGAAGAAAACGGCCCTCGATATAAAAGAAGAAGACAGAGATTACTACCTAGAGAGAAGGTATCCAGCATTCGGGAATCTGGTTCCTAGAGATGTAGCCAGTCGAGCGGCTAAGGTAGAATGTGATAAAGGTCATGGGGTTTCTCCTACAGGCTTAGCAGTATTCTTAGATTTTTCTTCTGCAATTGAAAGATATGGAAAAGCTGAAGCTTACTCTATGGGAATAAGCGATAGCATATCTGCAGCAAAGATTACAGAACTGGGTAAGAAAGTAGTAGAAGCTAAGTATGGCAACTTATTCCAGATGTACGATAAGATTACCGGAGAAGATCCTTATGTCTTCCCTATGAAGATATACCCTGCAGTTCATTATACAATGGGTGGCGTATGGGTTGATTATAACCTAGAGACCAATGTTCCAGGATTATTCGTACTAGGAGAAGCTAATTTCTCAGATCATGGTGCTAATCGACTGGGGGCATCTGCCTTGATGCAAGGGTTAGCAGATGGATACTTCGTTATCCCTTATACCATCGGTCAGTTTCTATCTAATGAAATAAGAACACCCAGTATTACTACTGACAGTGAAGCATTTGCAGAAGCGGAATCCTCCACTCGTGATAAAATAAAGAGACTCATAGACATTAAGGGCAATCAATCCGTTGAAAGCTTCCACCGCCGTTTAGGAAAGATCATGTGGGAATATTGCGGAATGTCTAGAAATGCAGATGGCCTTAAGAAAGGAAGGTCGATGATACGCGCACTCAGAGAAGAATTCTACAAGGATGTATTCGTGCCAGGAACGGCGGAAGAGTTTAACCCTGAACTTGAGAAAGCAATCCGTGTAGCTGACTTTCTAGAACTAGGAGAAGTCATGATGCTTGATGCCCTGAACAGAAATGAAAGCTGCGGTGGCCACTTCCGTGAAGAGTATGCCACTGCTGAAGGAGAAGCCCTCAGAAGAGATGAAGAGTATGCTTATGTTGCCGCTTGGGAATGGGACGAAACAGAACCTATTTTACACAAGGAAGATCTGACCTTTGAAAACGTGGAATTAAAGACTAGAAGTTACAAGTAATTACAACCTTAGACCACAATTAAAATTAAGATAATATGCAGTTGAAATTAAAAGTGTGGAGACAGAAAAACGCCAAGACCAATGGTGAATTTCAGACGTATAGCGTGACCGCTTCGGAACACATGTCATTCTTAGAAATGCTGGATGTACTCAATGAAGAGCTTATCTCTAAAAAAGAAGATCCTATCGCATTTGAGCATGATTGTAGAGAAGGCATATGTGGTACTTGTAACTTGGTTATTGACGGCCGACCTCATGGCCCCATGCAAGGAACAACAACTTGTCAATTGCATATGCGATCTTTCAAGGATGGAGACACCATTGTAATCGAACCATGGAGGGCAGAAGCGTTTCCGATTATAAAAGATCTTGTTGTGGATCGTTCAGCATTTGATAGGATCATCCAATCTGGTGGGTATATTTCTGTCAATACAGGACAAGCTATGGATGGCAATGCCATTCCAGTTGAAAAAGACCTTGCCATTAAGGCCTTTGATGCTGCTACTTGCATAGGATGTGGAGCTTGTGTTGCCGCATGTCCTAACGGTTCTGCGATGCTCTTTACTGCAGCTAAGGTTTCTCATCTAGGTTTATTGCCCCAAGGAAAAGTAGAACATACTAAGCGCACCCGTTCTATGGTGGACCAGATGGATAAAGAGGGTTTCGGAAATTGTTCCAATGTAGGTGCATGTGAAGTAGAATGTCCTAAGGAGATTTCTATCGAGAATATAGCGAGAATGAATCGGTCTTACGTCGCTGCTGTTTTCGGTTCAGATGAATAATCTAGTAGTACTCTACCTTTCGTAGGAATCGTATTCCTACAGTTACCTCTAAACTGAGGTTCCGTATGCTTCGTTCTCCTAGAGTCACCGTGCGTCCATCGAATGGATTTATAACATTGGGTATTGCTGGTTGGTCGTACTGCAATGCTACATCAGGATGAATGTTAAACTCTATGAATCCTCCATACAATTCTCCCATATCATACTCGAATCCTCCTCCGATTGTCAATCCATAAAGAAACTTATTGACATAAAAATCAAATGGATAAAAAGCACTCTGGAATCGCTCGAATTCAGTAAGATTCGTACTCACTGTATATTCTGCCCTCAAACCAAATAGGTAGTAAGGCCTAAACTTTTTTTCGCGATTGAGAATCTGTTTCGCACCCATCATAAGCATCAAGTTGCGAAACTTAAAACTATTGGTAAAAGCGTTACCAGTATTGATGCCGAATGCACGGATGGAACTACCTCTTGTATGAAATCCAACCTGGGCAAACAATGAACTGGTCGCGTTTTCCGCATATGATTCTATAAAAACATCGCCATGTAGCGAAAACAATGGATCTCTATCGAAATTGTTCCATTGTTGCGTATTGATAGCAAAGCCACCCTTAGGTCCGAAGTAAAATGACTGAGCAGAAACAATGGATACAGAACTCATTAAGAGGATGAGTACACCTATCAAGGATACTTTCTTATATTTCAGATCATTCATAATGGAAAGATAACAATGAACCGTTACTTTATCAGATTTTAATTCACTTTGTATTCAATCTGAAGTTCTACTTAATGAAAGGGTCATCAACGAATAGGTATTCCTCCACTGGGTCTTTCGTTAAGTCTTCAATCTTCACATAGGTAGGTCTATCCTTACGGGAGACTGTTTTCTTAAGGTAGATCATCTCACCAGGGAGAGGTTCTGAACCCATTGGCATTTTATTTTTAGCATATAGATTGACAAGTTTTATTCCGTACCTCTGTGATATCTCATACATGGATTCTCCAGGCAGGACTTTATGATAGATTGTCTTCCCCTTGAAGGATCGTTTCTTTTTACTGATAAAAACCTTATCCAGCTTATCAAGTGACTGGGTAGAATAGGTTACTCCTTCATTGTATTCTAGTAGTTCTGATACATCTCGTCCTAGTGTTGCGGCAACATCTGCAATGGTTTCATCCCCTTTAGCAATAAC
>CALIQO010000509.1 GCA_938044055.1 uncultured Saprospiraceae bacterium | reverse complement strand
CTTATGGAGTAAGAAACTTCTCAAGATCTCTTTCCTAAGATAACTGTTACTGTCTGATCATGGGCAATAGGACTTTTCTAATTTACAATAAGGGCTTCTATTTTTCTATTTTCAGAAGTAGGTATCGATTTAAATCATTTTGAAATCTAAAAACCCAGAAGCTTAGAAATAGGATTTTAAGAAACCTACATGATGACGAAGACTATGCTTTCTCCTGTGAATCGATTATATAGACACTTATATATGAACTTCGATGCTCATACGTTGTTTACATTATAAGTTCAAGCGGACATCCGCTTCTTTTTCTATCCAGAAAAATATTGTAATTTTAAATATGATGCGATTTATCATTATCACTCTGATTGTATTTTCTGCAACATCCATCCGCGGACAAGCAGTATACGGAGATAATGATGTAATTGGCTATAAGATAGAAAGTGTATTTTTCGATGGTGGCAGTTATTACCTAGATCAAGATCAAGTTGATAAAATTAAGGAATTCCTTGAAGGAGAGCTTCTAGAAAATTATGAAATCCACATTCACAGTCATACGGATAACATAGGAAGTATAAGATACAATCAATGGTTGTCCAGCATGAGAAGCCAAGTTACCTATCATGCCCTACAAGAATTAGGAATTCCATTAGATCAATTGTTTATAAAAGATCATGGCCTACACAATCCAGAATTTGACAACGCAACCTGGGAAGGTCGAGCCCAGAATAGAAGAGTCGATATCGTTCTATGGCCATTGCCATTATAAATTATTGCCGTTAATTCCATAGTTTTACTGGATGAATAAAAGTCATAGAATCTTACTGGTAGAAGATGAAGAACATATCCGGAAGGTAGTTAAGTTAAACCTAGAACTGGAAGGATACGAAGTTGTGGTTGCTGAAGCAGGTAAGAAAGCGTTGAAACTTATTGACTCTCAACACTTCGATCTTTTGCTTCTTGACATTATGTTGCCAGAAATCAACGGCATACAGATCTGTGAGAAAGTGAGATTGCAGAATAAAAATGTAGGCATTATTTTCTTATCGGCGAGAGATACTGCTCAGGATAGAATTACTGGACTAAAAGTCGGAGCTGATGATTACCTCACTAAACCCTTTACCCTTGAGGAATTGTATCTGCGAGTAGGCAATGTGATAAAGAGATCTGGTTCTCAGAATTCAGAAGAAATGGAATCGTATTCTTTTGGAAACAACTACGTTAATTTCACAACCTATGAAGCTAGAGGGGTTGGTGGACCATTTACCCTTACACACCGAGAGAGTCTCTTACTTAAGATGCTTGTAGAAAAGCGAGGCGATGTAGTTTCTAGAAATCAGATATTACAGACAGTCTGGGGTTATGATGTCTATCCCTCGACTAGGACCATTGATAATTTTATATTATCATTCAGAAAATACTTTGAGGAAGAACCTCGGAAACCTGAATTCTTTCACTCTATACGCGGAGTGGGCTACAGGTTCAGTGGATGATTATAAGCTTACGTAGGTAATAGAGTCTCCACCGAACTCCTCTTCAGGATGATACACCCGCTTTACATCTTTATATTCCTTCAGTTTCTTATGCACAATTTTTCTTAGCACACCACTCCCCTTTCCATGTACAATGGTTAGCTGACTTATATTGTTAATCAACGCTTTATCTACTAACTCTTCTACCATTTTTTCCGTATCCACAGCTGTGTAACCTCTTACATCTAGCTTGGTATGTACCTGGCCATTATTAGCCATCTTGGTTTTAATAGACAATTCTCTATTGATTTCAATGGGTTCTTTAGCAGGAACTAAATCTACAAGAGGAACATCTAGTTTCATAAAACCCATCTGCACCCGAGCCACATTATTCTTTAAGGATAGAATCTTGCCAGAAGTTTCTCCAGCACGCATCCTCACATAATTTCCTACTTCGAATAATGAAGGATCGTACTCTTTCTGATAATACACCTCCTTCTTGAGTTTCTGCACCTCTTCTGCTGTAACATTTTTCTGCTCTTTGTAGTCAGCTGCCATCCCTTTTAGCTTCTGGATATTCTCTGCCTCCCTTATCTCTCTTACCGCTTTCTGTATTTTCTTATTTGTATTCCCCAGATCATTAAGCTCCCGCTCCTTTATGGCCAACTTGAGTTTTTTTCTTCTTATCTCAAGTTCTCGATGCATGTTTTCATAATTCTTAATGAGCTTATTAAGATGGTCTTCCTTATTCATCAATTTCTCCATCTTAGCCCCGGTTTCTTTTAAGTCTCCTTGCAAGTCTACCAGCATCTGTTCAATCGCATTCTGATTGGTTCCAGACCGCTTTTTAGCATACTTAATAATTCTTTCATCCAGGCCGATCTTAGAAGCAATTTCATATGCATATGAACTTCCTGGTTTGCCGACTTTTAATCTATATGTAGGTTGCAGTCCGACTCTATCGAATTCCATAGAACCATTGACAACCCCTTTCGTCTTGAATGCGAAATACTTAAGATTAGAATAGTGAGTCGTAATTACTCCCCATGATTTAATATAGTTGAGCGATCTGAGGACTGCTTCCGCTATCGCTCCGCCAAATGCAGGATCGGTTCCTGAACCAAATTCGTCAATTAGGAACAGAGAATCCTTATCAACCCTTTCTGAGAAAAACTTCATATTCTGTAAGTGACTTGAATATGTACTCAAGTCGTCCTCCATGGATTGCTGATCACCTATATCCACTAGAAAATTACTAAATATTCCAAAAGTAGAATTGGGATCTGCAGGAACAAGCATTCCAGATTGAACCATAAGTTGCAATAAGCCTATCGATTTCATCAAGACTGATTTACCGCCAGCATTGGGTCCACTGACAACCAATATTCGATTCCCTTCACTCAACTCAAGGTCAAATGGCACCACCTCTTTACCTTCAGATTTATAATTCAATTTCAACCATGGATTATAAGCATGCCTGATTGACAAA
>CALIQO010000508.1 GCA_938044055.1 uncultured Saprospiraceae bacterium | reverse complement strand
GTTTCAAGAGATACGCTGAAAGTTGCTTATACACCTGCCCCGCCATTTATAATAGATACCGATGAATTAAGTGGAATCAATGTGTGGTTGTGGAACGAGATCGCTGCTGATCTAAATATTCATTTTTCGCTTGCGCAAATGCCGTTTTCAGAAATGCTGAACGCCCTAGAGAATGGAACCATAGATGTAAGTATCAACCCGCTGACCGTTACCAGTAATCGTCTAGAAAAAATTGATTTCACCCAGCCCTACTATGCGTCTAACTCTACCATAGCTACTTATGAGAAAAGTAGATTAGAAAAGTTAGGAACGATTTTCAAGTCCTTTTTTAATGCCAACTTCATCCGGGCATTTCTCCTTCTCTTTACCATAGTATTCCTTTTTGGGATGATGGCGTGGTTGTTTGAAAGAAAGAAAAATCCGACTCAGTTCAGACCTGGGTGGGATGGATTATGGGATGGACTATACTGGTCCATTGTAACAATGACAACCGTAGGATATGGAGACAAAACTCCTAAAAGCAAAGGAGGAAAAATAATCGCCTTGCTATGGATGTTTAGTGGACTATTATTTATCTCAGGTCTTACCGCGAGCGTCGCCTCTAAACTAACTGTTAACGAAATTTCTTCTAATCCAACGGGTTACATATCATTTAAAGAAAGACCAGTCGGATGTATTAAAAACACAACAGCATACGATTTTCTAAAAGATCATTTTTTCTCTCAGATCAAAGCTTATGACAATGTAGCTGCTGGCCTAAACGACATAAATGCTAAGAAGATTGATGCCTTCCTCTATGATGAACCCATCTTAAAGTACAGAATAAGTATTGAGGAAAAGTATAAAAACTTACATCTTCTGCCTGTACAATTTGATCTGCAGTTATACGGTTTCGGTCTCAGAAAAAATCAAAATGATTTAAATACGGCTATCTCTAAATCCCTATTAGAAATAATTGAAGGCAAAGAATGGAGGATAGTTCTTGCCGAACATGAGTTATCCGATTTATAAGAATCAGAAAATTAGATCAATATAACATGTCACATTTTTTTAATAAATTGCTTATAAAGAAGATAATCCAGGTGTATATCAGAACCTATGTAAACCTGATATAATAAAAAAGACACAAAATGAAATATTACTGGATTGTTGTATTGCTATGTTTGCCTTTTTCTATTTCTGCTCAGAATCCAGAATTTGATCCTGATTTCGGAGAAGGAGGAATTCTTATTCAAGACTTCGAAGGCACTTCTAATGAAGGCGGTAAATCAATCATACTTCCAAGCGGAAAAATTCTTATAGCAGGTAAATCTCCATTCAATGGATTAAGGCTTGCAATAGCACAGTTCATGCCTGATGGACAATTAGACTCTTCTTTCGGGACGGATGGCCTTGTTGACTATTTTATGGATGTTACTTGTAATCAAGTAATAAGACTTTCTGACGGAAAAATCCTTGTAGGCGGGTATTCTGGTACAAGTAGTAATACCAGAATTTTTGGTTTTACTAGACTACTACAAGATGGATCCATAGACACAGATTTCGGAGATAATGGAGTGGCCTTCTTTTCTGGACAGACTACATTCGGTGTTCAGGACATGATACAGCAAGAGGATGGCAAGATTGTATTCTGTGGTACTTCTCAATCGTCCTTTAATCCATTCGTAGGAAGAATTAATGAGGATGGATCAACAGATACTAGTTTTGGTGATGATGGTGTAATAGTATTTGAGACAGGAAACAACACTTCGAGGTTTGCGTGGGGAATGGATATGGATGATGATGAAACCCTTTATGTATGTGGAGAAACCAACAATCAGAATCAATCAACTGGCGCGGATTTTTTTAAAAACTGGATAGGTAAAATTAATCCGGATGGTACGTCTGAATTTAAATTTCTGTCAAGTTCGGATGAAAACAATGAACAGATAAGAGATATTAAGGTTATGCCGAATGGTAATATTGCTATTACAGGTGGATGGAGCAATGGAGATAAAAGATCTATCGCACTCGGTATATATAATACTACACTAGAAGAGATTTCATTTTCCTTGATTACTACAGATGATACTGATGATGGTTATGCCTTTACTTTTCAAGAAGGTGGTAAAATTTTAGTTACTGGAGAAAGATCTAGGTCAGGAGGATCAAGATTTCTATTGGGACGATTTAATGAAGATGGATCCGTAGATACAAGTTTTGGAGACAATGGCAGTTTTGAAATAGATATTGACAGAAGAGATGATAAGCCCGTTTCTATACACGCGCTATCAGACAATAAAGTTCTTGTTACCGGACAGACTGGAACCAGCTCCAGAACATTCCAGTATGCCTTGGTTCAATTGATTACAGATCTCAGTGCTTCTGATAACGAATTAACAGATATCGTTAATGCCGTACACGTATATCCTAATCCAGTTATAGAAGAATTAAACCTGGAAATAGACATGGCATTGGATGAAGAATTAAAGATATCCCTGTATAGTAAAAATGGCTTACTTCTCTCAACACTCAAGCCTTATAGAAGATATGTTTCTGGAACGCATAAATTTACAATAAAGATTAACGAATCCTTATCACCAGATTTATACTTCTTAGTTATTGAAGATATATTGATGAAAAGGAAAGTCCTCCCTGTTTTTAAAAGCGAGTAAGACCAGTAAGAAAACAGTAATCAACACAAGGTTCTAAAGAAGAAACCCTACTTTAGCCCTTGTGAGTATATTAATATCAACAATTGGAAAATCTATAAATGCATTAAGCATTTTCGCACCTCAGGCAGCTGGAAAGATAGCTTTTAAATTATTCTGTACACCTAGAAAAGGAAGATACAATGAACGAAGTAGTAAGTATGTTGAGAAGTCAGATAAAAAAGAATCACTCAACTGCCCTACAGGTAAGATTCAAGTTTACCACTGGAATCAAGAAAACACACAGAAAGTGTTATTGCTGCATGGCTGGGAATCGAATTCGCAACGGTGGCGATTTTTAATAAATCGATTGATGGAGAAAGACATACATATTATTTCAATTGATGCTCCTGGTCATGGCAATTCTGAGGGCAAGATCTTTACTGTACCTAGTTATGCAGAAGCCATCATGCAGGTCTGTCAGAAACACAACCCTGGAGTAATTATAGGCCACAGTATAGGAGGCGGAAGTTTAATATATGCTTTATCAGAATACCCTGAACTTTCTCCGAGTAAGATAGTGCTTATGGGTGTTCCTAAAACGCTGAAGCAGATGATCGACAATTTCGCTTCTGTACTTCAACTGTCTAAAAAATCCATAGCAGGAATTAAAAAATCATTTCTGTCTGAATTTAATCGAACCCTCGATTCACAAGACTATTCAGAATACGCAAGGAAAATCAAGGCTAAAACGCTTGTTGTTCACGATCGCAAAGATAAAATTGCTCCCTACCAAGATGGTGTAGAAATAGCTAAGAAAATAGAAGACGCAGAATTGCTTACAACCGACAACCTAGGACATTCTCTCCAAGGAAAAGAAGTATATATGAAGATCATAAAATTTATAGAATAGGTAATCCAATTGAAGAACCAATAATATTACTTTACCTCTATTTAGAAAGTAGCAAGTACTCTTGAAATTTCTGAAACGAACACATCACTGAATATGGCTCTGCGATGACTGGTATGATTCATAGGAATCAATTCTATTTCTTCTGGATTCACCTTCTGTAGATTCACGGATGAATCATAGGGTATAAGTTCGTCTTCCGTACCATGGAAGAGTGTGATCTTACAATCTATATTCTCTAAGTGCTTCTTATTATTAAGAGGGTACTTAATCAAGAAATCAGGAATTAAAGGAAACTTCCTATCCTTGAGATTTATAAAACTCTCGTAAGGAGAATTTAAAAATACATGCACGGGATTGTTTTTAGCAGCAAGGTGGGTCACCATTCCTGTTCCCATAGAATATCCCACTAAGAAAATATCGCTTTCTTGATAATGCTCTAAAGCGTATTCATATACCTTATCAGCGTCATTGAACAATTGCTTCTCAGAAACAATCTTACCGTCACTCTTGCCATATCCACGATAATCAGGCATCAATACATCATAGCCATTTCCGAGCAGTCCGTATGCTTGATGTAGGCACCTACTATTGCTCCCTTTGTTTCCGTGAAAATAGATAAGAAGACCATTGCTTGGTTTTTCCTTAAGCAATAGACAATTAATATATACCCCATCTTCAACCTCTAATTCTATTTCTTCTCCTTGTCGGAAACGATGGCTCTCTGGAAGCTGGTCTGGCATAAAGAATATTTTCTCTTGCATAAAATATACGACAGCACAGATCAGTGCATACAATAATACAATACCGATAAATATTCCTTTAATCCAATTCAACAGGCTAACTACTTAATTTTATAGTAATGTTTTAAATCTAGGTCGTTTAGGAGGTACATCTCCCAATCTTTCTTTCTTACTGGCTTCGTAAGCACTATAATTTCCTTCGTAGAAAACCACCTGCCCTTCATCCTCGTAAGCAAGAATATGTGTTGCTAATCTATCAATGAACCATCTATCGTGAGATATGACTAAGATACATCCAGCGAAATTCTCCAGTGCTTCCTCTAGAGCCCTCAGCGTATTGACATCAATATCATTGGTAGGCTCATCCAGAAGCACTACATTACCCCCTTCTTTCAGTGTAATTGCAAGGTGTAATCGATTCCGTTCTCCACCAGAAAGAACACCAACTTTTTTCTGCTGGTCGGCTCCTGTAAAGTTAAACTTACTGATATAGGCCCTTACATTTACTTCCTTATTTCCTACCATTATGGTTTCATTGCCTTGTCCGACAACTTCATAGATGGTTTTTTCTGGTAATAAATCTTTATGACTCTGATCGACGTATGCCATCTTAACCGTATCACCGAGTGAGATATCACCACTATCCGGTTTTTCTTCTCCCATGATCATTCTGAACAAAGTAGACTTCCCTACCCCATTAGGTCCTATAATTCCGATGATGGCATTCTTAGGAACGGCAAGGTTTAGATTCTCGATGAGAATCCTATCATCATATGACTTGGTAACTCCATTAATGTTAATCACATTGTCTCCGAGTCTCGGTCCAGGTGGAATAAACAATTCTAACCGCGCTTCTTTTTCTTTTACTTCTTGATTTCTCATGGATTCGTAAGCATTCAATCTCGCTTTTCCTTTAGACTGTTTCGCCTTAGCGTTCATTCTTACCCACTCTAGTTCTCGCTTTAATATTTTCTGTCGCTTGGATTCAGACTTTTCTTCTTGTGCAAGACGCTTTGATTTCTGATCCAGCCATGAGCTGTAGTTTCCTTGCCATGGAATTCCTTCACCTCTATCTAGTTCTAGTATCCAGCCAGCCACATTATCTAGGAAGTACCTATCGTGGGTTACGGCAATTACAGTACCTGGAAAGTTCTTAAGAAATTGTTCCAACCAGTGAACACTCTCAGCATCAAGGTGGTTGGTAGGCTCATCCAGCAATAATATATCTGGCTTACTCAATAGTAATCTACACAAGGCAACCCTTCTTCTTTCTCCACCTGAAAGTACAGATACGGAAGCATCATCTGGAGGACATCTGAGTGCATCCATAGCTAC
>CALIQO010000507.1 GCA_938044055.1 uncultured Saprospiraceae bacterium | reverse complement strand
ATGGCAAGAAGGAAATGAGTTTTCAGAACTTGAGACAGGAGAATACCAAGTAGTAGTCAGAGAAACAGCGATAGCATGCATAAGTCTGGTAGAAGAAATATTTATTTCTGGAGATACAGGTATTGACTTACTAGACTCAGTCATTACACATCCGATCTGTGTAGGAGATGATAACGGTCAAGTTTCCTTGAAGTTTTCAAAAGAAGTAAATACAGAGCAACTGGTATGGGACCATGGAGATATGGGCGTTGAGATAGATGGCCTTTCACCAGGTATATATTATTACACATTAACCTCTGGAACAGGATGTGTAGAACGAGGAAAGGTAGAAATATTTACTCCGGAACCTATAGAATATTCTGATCAGTTCGCAGAAGTAGAAATTATCTGTCTAGGAGATTCTCTCCGACTAAGCAGCAGCAAAAATGAAGCGTATACTTACATATGGATAACAGATTCGGGAGAAGCAATAGAAGGTGCCTCCATTGAAATTTTAGAAGGAGGAACTTATAGGTTGGTAGTAGAAAATTCCGATGGTTGTTCTGTTACGGAACAAGTGCAAGTAACCCTACTCAATGAAGATTTTTCTAAAATAGATTTTCTAGCATCCTCTGAAGGTGTCATTAATGATCCGATTACAATTGTTAATACTTCTTTTCCGCTCAGGGGTAATACAAGTTGGATAATTCCAGACGATGTACAAGTCATTGAAGATACAGAACAAGGTCTGGTTCTTTCTTTCAAGACTCCTGGTAATTATGAAATAGGTCAGTATGCGACAGTAGGTGATTGCAATAGATCAAGATATAAACCGATAGAAATTTTCGAAACCATCGCCGAATTATCAAATCCAGAAAACTATGGCAAAAACACAGGGCACTTATTAGATTTCAAATTATTCCCTAACCCCAATGATGGTGAATTCTCAGTACGTATATCCCTTTCTGGCAGACAAGACATGCGATTGATGATTGTAGACCATTCTGGAAACATAGTAGACAGTCGTATAGTAACGGGAGAGAAGTTATATCAAGAATCTTATAGTGTCACAGACCTTCCTCCAGGAGTATACGCCATGATAGTAACTTCTGGCACAGCATCGAGATATATTACTTTTAGTAAGATGTAGATTAGAAATTATAAAAGGCTGCATACTAGCTTATAACTATTTCTCGTAATTCATCTCTTCTTTTATAAGAGCAATAAGTTTTGCGGCAGCCTGTCTTGTGATTGTATTCTTGAACCAGTCTAACCTTAAGAGGTTTATTCCTTTTACGGAAGAGATGTTTTAATAAGATCAAAATGAAATCCTGTTGTCCGGTAAAGGAAGCCTCAGTCAAGAGAGATTTAGTTTTTTGCTATTCGTTTTCGGCATAAGACAGCGTCATTACTTGAGTTTAATTTACTTCTTGAAAATCACAACAATTTGTAGGCTTTAAGAACGCACTTCTTAGACTTCGGACGTTTGGTATAGAGTCAGTTATTGTAACAGACTTCATGCAATAAAGAGGTTGGTATTTTGGTAAAATTTTTAGTTTAATTATTCATAGATTGCCTAGTTATTATAAGCTACGCAATGCTTTTTTAATATATAGTATGGATGAGTTTGGAATGCTTTCTATTGTTTTATTACTTGGGTCTATTCAAGGGCTTATTTTGACCTTTCTTCTTTTAGGGGTTAAAAAAGAGAATAAATCCGCAAATCGTTTCTTAGCCCTTTTTTTGTTTTTAATTTCTGTAACAATGATAGGAAGACTGTTATTGCAAACTTCGATATTTGAAAATTATCCAAGTTTTTTAGCGCTTCCTGATGCTATTATTTTTCTGTATGGCCCTTTGATGTATTTCCATCTAAAGAAACTTCTTCTAAAATCAAGGGTGAGTAACATACAACTTCTTATTTGTTTTACTCCTGTATGTTTATTTGCTTTGTCTCAGATTCCATTAATGTTAAGCCCGGATCATTCTCTGCATATCTTTTGGAGGAAATATACCAGGTTTAGATACATTATACTTGAGGGGTCAGCCATAGCTCACAACATATATTTTTTCATCCTCCAAGTTAAATTGCTATTTAACTATCAAAAAACATCTAACAATAATTTTTCATTTAGACAACACCCCCATTATCTCTGGATATTATATCGTTTTGTAGGGTTGGCTTTACTGATGTGGTTAATTGCATATTTTTCATGGGTATTTCGCTTGCCCTATTTTATGGGTATTAATGCTTATTTAGTCGTTTGGATTGTTTTACCGATGATAACCTATTTGATAGGTTATTTTGCTATGAAAAATCCTGACTTTTATAAAGTTACAATCACTAAAAGAAATCAATACAAAAAGGTAATTCCCGATAAAGAAAAAGAAACCATTTTGGATGCAATCACAGATGCAATGGAAAATAAAAAATGGTACAAGAACCCTGAATTTAGTCTTTCATATTTATCTGAAAATCTTAATATAGATCGAAATAAGTTATCGCAACTTATTAATAATGAATTTAATAAAAATTTCAACGACTGGACTAACACCTACAGGATAATGGATTCCAAAGCTGCCTTATTGAATTCAGACCTTAGTATTAAAGAAGTGTTTTATGATGTTGGGTTTAATTCCAAATCAGCTTTTAATAAGGCTTTTAAGAAGAATGTTGGGAAGACACCATCAGAATTTAGGATCGACCCATAACAGCCGACCCTCAATCCATTTAATTGTAATTTACGATATTAATTTCATGTAGTATTAATCCTCTCTAAACCCCGTGATTTCAACAACCTTATTACTGTGAGCGACGTAAAGTGTTCTTCCATCTGTAGACGCCACAATTCCGATAGGCCCTTCTAGCAATGCATTATTACCATTGCCATCCACATTGCCTGCTACTCCTTGACGTCCTGCAATTATGCTTGAAGAACCACTATCATTAATCATAAAAACAACATGATCAGATGCTGAGGTGGCATAGAAATAACCATCGGAGAAAATAATATACGCTATACCTCCCCCACTAAAAACGGGTAAAGTTGCAAATGTGGTTTCAACATTCGTTGTAGCATCAATTTTTTTGATCACTCCAGAAGAGTAATCTGATATATAGATATTGTCGCTATTGTCTAGCACTAAACTACTGTTATTCGGACGCCCAAAAGGTATAATAGTTTTATTGCCGTCAAGATCAATTGAAGTTATAGAGGGCCTGGTGTTATTATTGGTATATAAGTTACCACTAGAATCGAAATCAAGTGCTATAGGCCCAAGAATTCCACTTGTAAATACTTCAGAAGAGCTACCATTAGATGGGATTTTTAATATATCGGATGAATTATACCTTGCTAAAAACATGGCCCCTGAACTATCAAACACCATTCCCGCTGGCCCATTTTGATTGCTCAAAAAGGTTCTAACAGATTGATCGGTATCAATTTTACGGACATAATTCTGAAAATAGTTAGAAGCATAAAGGTTCCCTGATTCATCGAATATCAATGCATCTTTAGCATTAACAGAAGTTGCATATGTTGTTACTTCTATTGGAGATGGTGCAATAGGTTTTACCGTCACACTGTCTTGATCATCTTCAGCTAGCACATCATTATCTGTAGTAGAATCAGGATCATCATTATCTGAAGCTATCACCTCCGCAACATTAACGTAGTTCCCAGTTGAGTTTACAGTAGCTGTAATATCTAGCCTAAATTTTTCACCGTCCTCTATAGTCGGTAGTGTCCAGATTCCTACAGCAGGATCATATGTCCCATTCGTTCCTGAATTATCACTTACATATGTATAGCCTGAAGGAAGAATGTCTTTGACCAATACACCAGTAGCCTTTGATGGGCCATCATTTCTTGTTTCTAAAGTAAAAACTACATCACTGTCATAATTCGGCGTGGATAGATTTACTGTTTTTGATAGACTTATATCAGACTCGGATGCAAAGGGATCTTTATTTGATGGATCGGAATCACAAGAGTATGATGGAGCACAGAGGAATAAAATTAAAAATAGTTTCATAGATAAATATTTCATTGTATTCATATTTTAAATCAAAAAAACATTTAATAGATGAAAATGGGGTACTGAAACATGTTTCAGTACTTAAAAGTGGTGCTGAGTGATGTTTCAGCACCACTTTTTTAAAATCTTGGAAAAGAAGCCTCTTTTTTAAATAAGAGCTTGAGAGTTATTGAGACAGCTGATTTTAGGATGATACCGATATTAAGCCTCACTTGAGGGAAGTTAGCTGGTGAATATCCGATAGGATAATGTCAATAATTTGATTATGTTCCACCCCTTGGACCCTTTCTTCTGAAGAAGAAAAAGAAAATACTTCTGGATCTCAAGAATTACAATTGATG
>CALIQO010000506.1 GCA_938044055.1 uncultured Saprospiraceae bacterium | reverse complement strand
ATGAGGTTGTTAACGAATCGTGGATCTGATAATATAAGCCGTTTGTCTTGTTCTAGTTTAGCTTTGTTTTTTCTATGTATTGTGGGGATAGAGCTTACGCCAAATGGGGTTTTGATAGGCGACCGCATCTTAGTTAAAGATTGCACCTGAGTCACATGTTTTGTCCCTTGTATGTCTAAAGAATAGCGATGAAACTTTTCTAAGAAAGCCGTATCGAATACGCTGGGTTTGTTTTCAATAGCGACCAATAGAAAATTATCATCAGATTCGAACTCTTGTATAAACTCCTGAAAGAAGGCTAAATCTGGATCACCTTGAGGAAAGAATTGCTCAAAAGAAAAGGAAAACTTAAGACGTGGAATAAAGAGGCCGGATACAATTCCTAGCAGGATAAATCCCAGAATAATCGATTTGCGATAAGGTAGAAACATATGCAGTTCTAACGCTTAAATCAGACATATGTTGATGATAATTGATAGAATAAATCAGAGAATGGAAAGGATGATGTGTATCTTCGATATTTTAAACCTAAGCTCGGATGCCATACAGAAAGTTCTTAATGAAAAGACCACTCACCCTAGTGAGTATGGTGTTCATTGCGGCTTGCGTTTTTATCTCCATCTGTGCTTACCTCATTATTCCAGATAATTCTCCTTCTGCTAATAATCAATTGCCAGAAATTGCACTTAAATCACCTGGTTTTAATACTGACGTGCTTAAGATGCGTACTAATAACCAGGGATCACAATCTCATTGGTTAATTGAGAGCTTTACTGGTTTCAAGAAAGATTTTTATGAGCAACCTTATAAGAATATGGAACTCAATGGAGACTTAATCGAATTGACCACTCACTATGAGCAGAAAAAATTTATTCCTATTGATGAAATTGTAAGCTCTGGTATTCCAGATAAAGTAGATGGTCTGTCATGGATTAAGGACAATCACACTGAGAACAAGACGTATTATCTAGGGACAGATAAGTATGGAAGATCGATTTTATCAAGGTTGATACTAGGAATCCGGGTATCACTTGCGGTAGGCCTATTAGCTGTATTTATATCCATAACCGTCGGAATTATAATCGGTTCTGTGTCAGGATACCTAGGCGGATGGGTAGATCAGCTAGCCATGTATGTGATTAATGTAACCTGGAGCATACCTACATTATTACTGGTATTCGCGATTGTACTAGCATTCGGTAGAAGTGTGAGTGTTATTTTCCTAGCAGTGGGTTTAACCATGTGGGTAGATGTTGCAAGAATTGTAAGGGGTCAAGTGAAGAAAGTTAAGGAAGAACAATATGTTACAGCGGGAAAATCACTGGGGTATAGTATGATCCGGATATTGGGTAAGCACATACTGCCTAATATTATCGGACCTATACTGGTTATAGCAGCTGCTAATTTTGCCACAGCCATACTGTTAGAAGCGGGATTAAGCTATCTGGGTTTCGGAATTGCTCCTCCGGCGCCATCTATCGGAAATATGCTGAATGAAAACTATGGATATGCGCTTAGTAATAAGCCTTTTCTGGCGATAATTCCAGCAATTACAATAATGTTACTAGTTTTATCATTTAACCTGATAGGATCTGGTTTTAGAGATTATTTTGATGTGAAGGAAACCTCATGAGTAGAGAACTTGCTATACTAGAAAAACTAGAGAAAGAACTTAATCTTAAGCAACTACAGATTAAGAGCTTACTTACCATAACACAGGCGATTAACGACAACGTATCCTCTGATGGCTTGTATAATATGTATAAGTCATTCTTGAGCTGGGAGATGGAGATTGACAAAATGTCTCTGTTTATTAAGGACAATGAAACATGGAGATGCGCAACTACAATCAATGGGGACCGCGCAGAAAACGATACCCTTATTCCGCTCATCCTACAATTCAAGAGGCTGCATACCATAAAGGAAGATGAGATTGAAGAACTTACGGGTTTCGATATAATTATTCCCGTTTTTCATAAGGAACAGCCACTTGCATATGCCGTTATTGGTGGAATCAAGAACAAATCGGACCTGTATAATAGGATCCAGTTTATTACTACGATTACCAATATCATTGCCGTTGCGATTGAGAA
Organism: uncultured Saprospiraceae bacterium; assembly: GCA_938044055.1. Classification (GTDB taxonomy): domain Bacteria; phylum Bacteroidota; class Bacteroidia; order Chitinophagales; family Saprospiraceae; genus JABDLO01. Next base: position 1,848 of record CALIQO010000506.1, on the reverse strand, counting down.
CAAGCGCTTATTCAACCAGCAGATTGAACAAGAAAGGTATAAGAGAGAAATGCAACTTGCCTCAGATGTTCAGAAAATGTTGATTCCGGAAGAATTACCGAGTACAGAAACATTTGCCTTGAGCAAGATCTATAAACCACACTTCAGTATCGGTGGTGATTACCTTGATTACATCCCATTTGACAATGATCGATTCGCTTTCTGTATTGCAGATATATCAGGCAAGGGAGTTGCTGCAGCCTTATTGATGGCTAACTTTCAAGCAATCATCCAGACGCTGATATATCAATACCGCGATTTAGAGACGTTTATTTTTGCGCTAAATCAAGCGGTGTACAGAATTACTAAAAGCGATAAATACATAACCTTTTTCATAGGAGAAGTAGATGTAAAAAAGAAAACACTTAAGTATATTAATTCTGGACATTATCCCCCAGTACTGGTTAATAGGGGAGAACTTATAAGGTTAAAAGAAGGGTCGACGGTGATCGGAGCATTCGAACATCTACCTGAGATAAAGGAAGATGTAATTGATATAGACCATGGAGCAACCATCCTCTGTTTCACAGATGGGCTTACAGACCTAGTCAATGATGAGGGAGAATTCTTTGAAGATAAGAACATTGAGAGATTTGCTTTAAGCAACTGGAAGAAGGATCCTGTCGATTTTAATGATAATCTAATGGCAGAAATTAATACCTTTAGAGGCGATCAGATGTACTCGGATGATATTGCAGTACTGACGTGTAAGATCTACTAAAACTAGATCACCGACGATAAGGAAATTATGACATGAGCAGACGTAGGAACAGACAACAACAAGAAAGAAGCAGAATATTCGCAGGATTTCTAGCCATTTTATTTGGGTGGAGTGGTGCACATAAGTTCTATCTAAGAGATGGTGGAACAGGGGTTATATATCTTCTTATATTATTTACCGTATTAAGAATGGGCTTTTTCCCTATTACTGTTTTACTCGGATTTATGGATGCGATGCGATTGTTTACAATGAGTGATCAAGCATTTGACGAGAAGTATAACCCCGATATAGAGCGTGACGATTATTATGAACCTCGGCAGAGAAGAAGTCAGCGTCCAGCAAGAAGGGGCCAGCGACAAGAAACGCGTCGTTCTAGATCTCAAGCGCCTAGAAAAAGACCTCAGCAAGCATTGCAGAAAGCCAATCCATTTAAGAAAAGCGGATTAAAAAAATACAAAGAATTTGACCTCGAGGGAGCGATTGAAGATTTCGATCAAGGATTGCAGATAAGTCCAGATGATGTTGCTTTACATTTTAACCTGGCATGTGCATATTCCTTGACAGAAAATAAAGACAAGTCATTTTTCCACCTTGATAAAGCGGTGTCTTTAGGTTACAATAACTTCGATAAGATTACCAGTCATGATGATCTGGCTTACTTGAGGATACAACCAGAGTTCGACACATTTAAGGATAACAATTTTAGAATTAACCCACTGAAAGCAAGTCCTACGTCTGATGTTCAGAATCCAGCCATGGAAGAAGTAAAGGATGATGTATTACTGTCTCAATTGAATAAGCTCGCTGAGCTGAGAAAGAAAGGCCTTTTATCTGAAAACGAATTTCAGCTAGAAAGAAAAAAACTGTTGAGAAGATGACTTCTTTACATTTTCTACTGGCCGCACTTGACATTTCCCACATTTCTGGCGTTATACTTACAAGATGATTGCAGCAGAACTAATATCCCAGCTTGTTACACCATTGATGACTTCTGATTCAGGAGAAGAAGCAATCATAGTTATGAACGTCAATCATGTCAAGCATCTCCCTATAGTCAATGACACACAACTTCTAGGATTGATATCTGA
>CALIQO010000505.1 GCA_938044055.1 uncultured Saprospiraceae bacterium | reverse complement strand
AGATCGGTAACTACAGCAGAGGGGCTAAATTTCATTCGCTACAAGATCAGATAGATGCGTCCCTTGTAACTTGTACGGATCGATACTTCAAGAATATATCCGGTATAGATTTTTGTAGAATTGATTTTAAGTCTCATAGCTTAGAGGCGTATAAGGCGGGGATATTTAAAATATTAGAAGTTAATGGGGCTAAATCAGAACCGCTTCATACCTATGATAGAAGACATAACTTCTGGGACAATGTAAAAACCATAATCCGTCACTGGAAGATTATGGCGTCTATAGTAAGTTACAGGAAAAAACATAATTCCTATGTTTTTCCGAGTACTAGAACAGGGTTGAAGTCGTTATTCGCCATCAAGAAAGTAACCAAGAGTATTTAGCCATTAAGATGGAAGAAGGAAATGTATTATCGACCTTGATTATAATAGGAGCAATCTGAAACATATAATTAAATTCTTGGTATTTTTATCACATGAAGTTAGTCATAGATATAGGTAATTCTAATATTGTATTTGCATTTAATAACGGAAGCTGGAATTCTGTTATGCGGATAGAAACCGATAAGGAGCAATCTTCGGTTTTTTACCAATCGATATTGTCTAACCATATGCTCGAAGAAGAGATATATGCACAAGACATAACGGAAGTCTATATAAGTTGTGTTGTAACTGAAGTGCTCAGTCATATTGTAGAAGCCATGTCTGGTTACTTCGGATTAACGCCGCTGATAATGGGCCCAGACCTATACTTAGAAACCGATATGCGCATTCCCAAGCCTTATGAAATAGGTTCCGACTTGGTGGCCAATGGGTATGCCTTTCATAAGAAGATGGAAGGTGCCGGAATTGTGGTGGATTTCGGGACCGCGCTTACATTTACAGTTGTGAGAAAAGGAATCGGTATTGAAGGTGTTTCCATTGCTCCAGGAATTAAAACGGCAATTAAGTCTTTATATTCAGATACATCCATGCTACCAGAAGTACCGGTGGTAATGCCGGAATCAGCCATAGGTAAGAATACGCAACACGCCATACAAGCCGGTATCATGTGGGGTTATCTAGGTCTAGTCAAGGAAGTGGTCTCTCAGATTAAGCAAGAATATGATGCAACGGCTACAGTTGTATTTACAGGAGGGCTAAGTGGTTCTATTCCCCAACTTTTAAGCGTAGCGGACCATCACGATATGTTTTTTACTTTAGATGGTATCCTTATGATCTGCGATGATTATCTCGCCGGGCAATCTTAAGACTTATTCACATTCTTTTTTTCTCGTGTCCATGAGATGGATGATCTTCCATTCGTTATCACTCAAGAAAAATTGCATAACATTCGTCCCACAGTGGCTGAATGTCTCTCCTACATAGAAATGGTAATCCATCCAAGCTGTGGCTATGTTGTCATCGACATGTATAATAAGGTTGCTTATTTTTTCATCCCATACCTTTTCATGGGGTGTACCTACCGCAGTGACGAATGATTCTATGTCTCCTGCTCTCATCATGCTTTTAAAATCTGAAGTTCTGAATGCTGAATACATGGTGCATTCTGGCATGAATACACTGCGGACAGCAGTAGAGTCTCCATCTCTCATTCCATCAAAAAGTTTATTAATTGCCTTCGTTATGGCTTGTTCTTTATCATTTTCCTGGGCATGAGATACTTGCGGAAAAAAATTAATAAATAATAGAGCTAGTAAGAATGTGAAGTACTTAGTTACAATCCTGTGCATAATAATCAGTTACATATTAAAATAAAAAATATAAAAAATAAACTTATATAAAATTTTGTAAAAGCAATGTTGTGACATATATTTAAATAAGATTTAGTCAAAAGACATTCTTTTATACTGAATATCTTCTTGCTAACGAATACTAAAGATACTAATTAATTAGAATCGATAGTAGCACTGCGAAAGCAGTATAGTTGTAAAAAGATGGTATAATAGATAGGTGAGAAGATGCAAATCTAATCACTGAACTAGAAACTTCAACGAGTTTCTTAACCTTGTGGATTATTCTGAAAATGAATGCTGAGCTGAATCCTTGGTGCGGCAAACATGAGAAGAATTACTCACGAAAAATAGGGATTATAGAGCAATCTATAATCCCTTATTTTTTTATTCAGTTTTCTCTTTCACATCATCCATAACTTCTATGGTTTTATCCCAGAAATCTTGAAACATCGGTTTTACAGATTCGAATACACCTGCTGCTTTTTCTGGCAGAGGTTGTAGCATACTATAACTTACAGAAGTAGCCTTGGTCTCATCCTTTATGAGGGAAAGCTTATCTCCCAGCCATATTACCATACTTAATAAAAGGGCAAAAAACAATCCTTGTGCCGCACCTCCTGCTATTTTATTGACGAAATTAAGATTCATCTTCTTGAAGATGCTTTCTAATTTTTTCCCTATGAATCTCACTATAAACATAACCAATAAAAAGGTAATGATGATTCCTAGTATAAAACTTATGCTAGGGCTCAAGCTCAGTACACTATCTATCCCCTTTATAAGAATGGGAGAAAGTTTCAGTGCCGCCACAATGGCAATCACAATGGATAATGTATCGAAGATGGTATTAATAATGCCTCTTGAGTAGCCCACATATACACCATATGCAATGATTAGTGCGGATAGAATGTCCAGTATCATATTTTTATCACTTTTTTAATTTTAGGCGTATATAGGTTATAAACTTATATTATAAAGTATAAAAATGCGTTAAAAAATAGGATATACGAATGAATTCCTACATAATTCTGTTTTTGGTATACTAATGACCCTGAAATCCTGTTTTATGACATAGTAGAGGATGTAGCCTTAATTCTACCGTTTTTTTGTAGATTTGAGTAAAGGTTATGTCCTAGACCCCATTTTTAGAATATATATGCAGAGAATAAGAACTATAAGTACACTCATCATTTTGTTCCTAGCAGTAACATGCTATGGCCAGACACCTGTTTCAGATATACCTACTGTATTTTTAATAGGAGAGTATGAAGCTCCTTATGAAGCAATGGTAAAAGATCATACTGAGCTGTTGCTTTCTGTTTCTGATAACTCTATGGAAAAAGCTTATGATAGATGGTTGCACTTGCTTCAATCTATGGAAGAGCACGCCGACGATACCGGTTTCGATATTAAAGGGATCAAAATATGGTTGAATGTTTTCTGGAAGAAAGATGGTAGACTCAATCACATAGTATATTATCCTAAACCAAATTCTAGAAACCTAGATTTTGATAAGCTTACAGTATTCCTAGATGGATTTTTCCAAGCATACCAGATGGAGGTATTGTCGGATTCTGGTTTCTCACATTATGGAAGCGCCAGTTTCCCTACTTATTCTAAAAACCGCCTGGCTAAGGAAAAGTAGCCTACCCTTATTTAATTACTTTCTCCATTTTAAATTGCAATCCTGCATGTTCACTTGTGTATGAGCCTTGCCTCTTGAATCCCATTTTTTCGTAGAATGAAGCTCCTGTAACACTTGCATTGACTCTGAGTGTATTATATTCAGTAATAAGAAAGGCTTCTTCTATAGCAGAAAGCAGTTTGCGTCCGATACCCTTTTTTTGGAATAAGGGCAAGATGAAGAAGGTCTGGATATGGTCTTCTTCTAAAGCTGCTGTTCCGACTATTATATCTTCTATTTCCGCAACTAAAGTATGACGCTCTTCTGCGAGCAAGGTTACTTTCTCTGGAGTAAAATAATCATGCAGGGGTTTTAGAATAGATATGGAGTAATCTTCACCATTGCTTTCTAGCAGTGTTTTCTGAATGACTATAGAAGTTCCTTCAGCATCCCCTGGTTTAAATTTTCTTATTGTAAAAAGATTCGATTTCATACTGTTACCTATTACCCATTATCACTTCAACGATCTAAATTATCAATTCAACCTATAATTTATGAGATTCACAGACTGAAAAGGCCACGAAATATGTGACAATACTAAATTTGTTACAAGTTAAACTAAAAAACCAGTGGAAACTATTGACTTATTGAAAGTTTCCGCAGTATATTTGTGCCAACGAAATAATTATCAGTGGAAAATAAAATTTTAGTCAGTGCACTCGAGATGTTTATGAAGTACGGCGTCAAGAGTGTAAGTATGGATGATATCTCTAGAATGCTAGGAATATCGAAAAAGACGCTTTATCAGTTTATAGATAATAAGAAAGACCTAGTTAAGTCAGTAATTATCCATAGAATGGAAGAGGAAGAAAGGGAAGTAGGACATATTATTGAACATTCTAAAGATGCGATACATGAGATGGTTGAAATCACTCGGTACGTGCATAAGTTCCTCAGAAAATTGAAACCGTCATTGATTTATGATCTACAGAAATACCACAAGGAAGTATGGGGGATGATTAATAACCACCATAAAACATACTTGCATGATATTATAAAGCAGAACATAGAACGCGGGCAATCAGAAGGCTATTATAGAGATGATCTATCGCCACGGATCATATCTAACTTCTACACGCAGCTTACTCTCGCGTTGACAGATGAATCGTTTTTCCCTCTTTCCGAATTCACCCCTTCTCAATTGCATAAAGAATTGGTTCATTACCATATGTATGCCCTTGCCAATTCTAAAGGAAGGAAAAAATTAAAAAGCTTAGAATTTTAATCATTATGACTAGATATATATACACCACCCTTTTCTCTTTTTTTCTGGTTGCAGGTTTCAGCCAGGAGACTTTTTCGTTACAAGAAGCCATTGATTACGCCTTGAGTAATCATCCATCGATTAAGTTGAAAAAACTAGATATACAGACAGCAGATAGCGATATCAAGGAATTTAAGGCCATAGGCATGCCTAAGGTCACAGGATCCATCAACTATCAGTACTACCTTAAAACACCTGTACAACCTGTAGAGGATTTTATATCACCGGCAGTCTATGGTGTGTTGTTTCAAGAACAAGTAATAGAACCGCGAGAATTAGGAGCTCCGGAAGTTTTCGAATTCTCCTTTTTTCAACCGCACAATTTATCCGGAGGCTTGGAAGCAAGTGCACTATTGTTCGATGGATCATACTTGGTAGGGCTGAAAGCAGCCAAGTTATATAAGGAACTTGTAGCCAAGGAAGTTAATCAGACTGAGCAAGATGTAGTAACTGCAGTCACTAAGGCATATATGGGTATTCTGATACTTGAAGAAAACCAGATTGTTCTAGAAAAAAACATTACCAATCTTGATAAGTCTCTCAGCGATATGAAAGCGATGTATAAGGAAGGCTTTATAGAGTCGCTAGATGTAGATCGGTTAGAACTATCCTACGACAAC
>CALIQO010000504.1 GCA_938044055.1 uncultured Saprospiraceae bacterium | reverse complement strand
ATGAGTAAACCAGATGTCTTAGAAAAAGTAATTGATCATCTGGAATCTTCTATAACTAATGCTGAATCACTACAAGTAGGTATAGAAGGTTACGAGGAGATAATAGATAATTCCGATTCAGAATACCGCCCGATAAGGCCTACAGTATATGACTTGGTAATTCATGAAGTAATTCAGACCCTTAATCAACCATATATTTCACTTGCAGATTTTTCCGATGGCTACAATGATAATGATAAGGTTCTATTGTCGGACTTCAGAACATTTGCGGAAGCGGACGTATCTTATTTAGACCATACTTCTACTAAGAATAGAGTCATAAAACTTTACCACGATCTTACAGCTTATCACTTAAAGTCAAACAATATTCTTGCCCTTGTTGACATCGATTCTAAAAGATTGAACTATGTCCATGAGAACATGGTGTCTCTCGAAAAACACAACCTTGCCATTGCTGCGTATGACTATGCCATAGATAACGTAAGGGGGCCCGCACAGAAAAAAGCCATCTTAGCTAAAGCAGAATTCTTATACCGTATAAGCCACAATATATCAGAAACTGCCTACAGAGAGATGGCATTCGACATTACGTCAGCACATAAGGACACCACCCATTATGGGAAATTGATAGGCAATATATACAATGATCTCAGTCAGAAATCACTATCCGTTTCGTCCGATAAAATCATGCCTAAAGATGGGGTTAAAACCTTTGAGATCAACACTAAGAATGTAAGCACTGTCTACTGTAAGATAGTCAGACTTCCGAGCGACATCCTCAGTAAGTTTCGAAATTTCAGAGATTCAGATTTTAAAGAATCGATTCAATCATATGCGGTTGTATATAACTCGACCTTCCCTATAAGTTCTGATAATAAATTCTATAATACTTCCATCGAGGTAGAGATGAGCACTGATTTAGACTATGGATTATATGGTTGGTTAACATCTGATTCACCGCGATTCGATGAAGCTTTATCTTTTCATATGTTTCAGATCAGTGACTTAGCGGTGATCAGCAGTCGGGGCAATAATAATACACACTTTATTGTAGATAGAAATTCTGGCCATCCTATTAAAGGCGCTAAAGTTGAGTTCAGAAATTACTCATATGAATTCCGCAAAGACCAGACGAAGAGCCTCCTTCTAACAACCTTGAAATCTGACAAAGAAGGAAAGGTGGAATTTAGCTCAGATACAGAGTTTAACAACATCGGAATTACAGTTAAGAAAGGAAAAGATGAATATGTGCCAGACGATCGATTTGATAACTTCAACCGTTCTCGAAATCGTGCGACGATAGAAGTACCCATGTTTACAGACAGATCCATCTATAGACCGGGACAACTCATTCAATTTAAAGGAATTATAATTACTAGAGATGCGGAGTCTTACCCTTCTATCGTCCCCAGTAAAGAAGTAAAAATTGTGCTCATAGACGCCAATGGACAGGAAATCAAATCTCAGAATTTCAAGACGAATGAGTATGGCAGTTTCTATGGCAGTTTCAGTATTCCTAAGTCTGGCTTAAATGGCTATTACTACATTAAAGCCAATATTGAAGGAAGAGGTTATGGCAATCACTATGTTTCTGTAGAAGAATATAAACGCCCTCAATTTAAAGTTTCCATAAACGAGCCTGCTGAAGTATATGAATTGGATGCACAGGTTGAGTTGTCTGGAAAAGCGATCTCTTACAATGGCTTACCTCTGCGTAAAGTAACAGGCAACTATAAAGTTACACGGAATCCTATTTCTTATTGGTACAGATGGGGTAGCCCACAAGAAGAAGCCCGTGTGATTTCATCTGGGGTTGTGACTACTGATGAAGAAGGTGCTTTCAAGATTGTTTTTCAATCGATAAAAGGACAATCTTCACTGTATAACTATCAGGTAGAAGTAGATATAACAGATGTCAATGGGGAAACACAACGATCTGAACTAGGTCTCGTGATGGGGGATAATCCATATAGAATTGTTCTAGAAGGACCGAAGGAATTCGACGTAGCAGAAAATGCAGAACATAAATTGTCGGTTAAAAATTATTCAGATCAAGACTTAGACATCGATATTGCTTACAAGATTACTAAGTTACAAGAGCAAGATGTCTTGAATTTACATACGAATCAATATAGAAATCAACAAGCATATCATAGCTGGCAAGATGAAGCTACGTTAATCCAGAATACTTCAGCCGGTGGAAACCGAGAAATCGATCTGTCATCATTAAGTGCAGGTGCTTATAAATTGCAAGTAGAGCTGGGAGTAGATACAATATCTCAGTTCTTTCTAGTTACTGATTTTAAAGCAAGAAAATTCTCTAAAGCCAAACTTGTCTATTTTTCTAGCTTTGAAAAATCATATGTTCCCGGACAGGAGATTGCTTATCAAGTGGGGACAGCCTATCCGGATGTTATGACTTATTCTAGATTCTCAAGTAGAAATGGAATTAAAGATGTCAGCGGATGGGTCGATATTGAAGAAAACGATGCTATAAAATTCCAAGTAAAAAATACAGACCGAGGTAACATACAGCACGAATACTGGTATGTGTATCAGAATAAATTCTATCTATTCAGCAACGTTATTAATGTGCCCTGGACAGATAAAGAGCTTGATATAAAGTTGACGACATTCAGAGACAAGGTATATCCTGGAAGTGAAGAAGAATGGCAGATAAATATATCTGATGAAAAAGGTGTAGGTGAGGTAAGTGAATTGCTGGTTGCTATGTATGACTCTTCTCTTGATCAGTTTTCTGATCACACATGGGAAAGGAGCTATTATCCTGTATTTTATGCTGAGAACTACTGGCGAGGAACAGGGTTTAATAAAGGGAATGATATACATCTGAATCGAGACTGGCTATCTAGTGGCAGTTATTATAGACCAGGTAGCGTATTACCTGAATTGTCTCTGACTAAGATGTATGACTTGTACCTAGAAGGTAGAATAAATAAGAGAATGGCAATGTCATCTGCTGCACCTATGGCTGAAGATGCAATCATGGAAGAATCGGAAGAATCTGATACCTTTTATGACAGTGAATCATCAGACGAAAGCAATACCAGTGGGAAGATTGCAGCAAGAGAAAATCTCGATGAAACCGTTTTCTTTTATCCAGATTTAAAATCTGATGCTGAAGGAAAATCGACTTTCACCTTCACAATGGGTGAAGCCCTTACTGAATGGAGGATGATGATGCATGCCCACGACACTGAGCTTAATTACGGTTTCAGTGAGCAACGCATAGTTACACAGAAAGACTTAATGGTATTTCCTTATCCGCCTCGGTTCATAAGACAAGGAGATCAGATTACCTTCAAGGGAAAGATAGCGTCCTTATCTACGAAAGCAATTTCTGGAGAAGCTTACTTAGAAATATCTAATGCATT
>CALIQO010000503.1 GCA_938044055.1 uncultured Saprospiraceae bacterium | reverse complement strand
AATGCCCAAGCTTACTACGCCCACCGCCATCAATACGAATAGCACCATTCTGGCTCTGGATGATAATGTAAAATCGTTCATGCTATATCTTTTCTTCTTATTATTAAAGTTGATTAATGAGAATCATCGTCATGATCATCTGAATCATGTACGTCGTGATGATCTCCTACTCCATGTTCTGAATTGTGATCGTGGTCATCGTGATGCCCTTCTTGATCGTTATCTGAATCATGGTCTGCTTCTACAACAACCGCAATGTCTCCAGCTGGTCTGTCTACATTATTAAGTGTATTGACATACTGGTTATATTCTAGTTTCTTTTCTTTGGCTTGTAAGGATCTGATGTAATGGATCACTTGCCATCTCTCTTCATAAGAAATCTTATCCGCATATGAACCCATCAAGTTTCTACCTTTCATAATTGAATGATAGTATCTTCCATTGGTCGCAGCTATAAATTCATCGGTATTCAAAATAGCCGGTTGTACAGGATACACACCACCATCATCTCTGACTAGATAACCTAAGCCATCTGCTTTCTCCCCATGACATGTAGAACAGAATATATCGTATAATTTTTTTCCTTTCGCTAAACCCGCTTCTGTAATAGGGTATGGATTATCTATGATCTCTGCCATTGCTGCTGCTCTACCTTCTTCAGTATCTGCGTAGTAGTAAGGTGCGCTACCATTAAGTGTGAAGGCTACACTTTCCTTAACGGCAACTCCTCCAGATCCTCTAGGCATCGTCCCTGCTACGGGCATTCTTGGTTTCGCGTACTCGTAATACTCATCTTCAGATCCCCACGTATTATTATAGTAATAGTTATAATAATTAGCTTCATATGCGATTGAGTGACCCATGTCAGGCATAAATTCACTTCCTGTGGTATTTCCGCCAGGCTGTTGACAAGAAGTTACCATCAGTACAAAACAGATGGAAAGCAACAGGATATATTTTTGTATATGTTTCATATCTAAATTAAGATCTCTGTTATAGTATTTTAGAATTCACTTCAGATGCTCCGGTTTCTCTTAAGAAACTTTCTGCTTCTTGCGCATTGACATCTTTCTTATTAAAGGCAATACAGAATTTATCATCGGTAATTCTATTGTCAATAGTAGGATTCACAACGCCAGGTCCTAAACCACATACTATATAGAAGGAAACCACCATACCGATAGAGGCAAATAGAACCGTCAACTCAAATGTAATCGGGATAAAAGATGGAACAGACCAGTATGGTTTTCCACCGAATATGATCGGCCAATCTTTCGTAAAAATCCATGTCATACCTAGGAAGGCTGTCAATGTTCCTAGCATACCATATACGAATCCGGCAATGTGCAACCTACTTTCAGATAATCCCAATATAGGATCCAATCCATGTACTGGAAATGGTGAGAAAACATCCATAATTTCAAGGTGCTTATCCTTAGCGACTTGCACAGCTTTTAATAAAATTTCTTCATCGTCATAAAGGCCGTATACGATATCTTGATTTTTATAGCTCATATCTTACTCTATCTCTTGTTAATTAATGGTTGTGGACTTCTACATTTTCAGATCCATGATCGTGTTCATGGTGGTGCACTGCATTAGGTCCAGTATACTGATCACCTGCCGACTTAAGTATACTCTTAACCTCTGCAACGGCAACAACTGGCGCTACCCGAGTAAATATTAAGTATAGCGTAAAGAATAATCCGAATGTTCCTAGATAAATTCCTATCTCTACCCAAGTAGGCGTATAGTAAGACCAACTTGAAGGCAGGTAATCTCGTGCAAGTGTCGTTGCAATAATTACGAACCGCTCGAACCACATTCCTATGTTGATGAAAATCGACATCAAAAAAGTTATCCATACACTTCTTCTAAAACTCTTCTTCCAGAATATCTGAGGAGACATTACATTACAGAACATCATACCGAAATATGCCCACCAGTAAGGTCCGAGTGCTCTGTTAAAAAATGCTGCTTGTTCATATACATATCCAGAATACCAAGCCACGAATAGCTCTGTCAAGTATGCAACTCCTACTATCGTTCCTGTAGCAAGGATTACCTTGTTCATAGATTCTATATGACCTATGGTTATATATTCTTCTAGCTTAAGAATCTTTCTTGTTACCAGCATCAGCGTCTGTACCATGGCGAATCCTGAAAATATCGCTCCTGCAACGAAGTATGGAGGGAATATAGTCGTATGCCATCCTGGAATAACTGAAGTGGCGAAATCGAAACTTACAATTGTGTGTACAGAAAGTACAAGAGGTGTTGCTAAACCGGCAAGTACAAGGGAAAGTGATTCCCATCTCTGCCAGTGCTTAGCTGAACCTGTCCATCCAAAGGATAGAAAGTTATATATTTTTCTTCTGAGACCTTTAGCTCTGTCTCTTACTGTTGCGAAATCTGGAACCAATCCTGTATACCAGAATAACAATGAAACAGTGAAATAGGTGCTTATCGCAAATAAATCCCACAGCAGGGGTGAATTAAAGTTGGGCCATAGTGGGCCTCTCGTATTAGGATATGGGAAGAAGTAAAATACGACCCAAGCCCTACCTACGTGAATCCCTGGAAACAAGGCTGCACATATTACAGCAAAAATGGTCATCGCCTCAGCTGCCCTGTTTACACCTGTTCTCCACTTCTGTCTAAAAAGAAGTAAGATGGCAGAAATCAAAGTACCAGCGTGTCCGATTCCGATCCACCATACAAAGTTGGTGATATCCCATCCCCAACCCACAGTACGGTTAAGATTCCAAGTTCCTATACCATGCCAGATGGTCCATGTTATACAGAAAATACCACCTAGCAAGGTTGTAACCGATAGGATAAACCCTATCGTCCATGCAGCAGAGGGCGTTTTCTCCGTCGGAGAAATCAGATCTTCTGTAATCTGGTGATAAGTCTTGGACCCTTGTACTAAGGGCTCTCTTATCGGACTTACAACAGCACTCATATTCTTTTATTAATCAGTTAAAAAACGATAATTCAATTTAATTAAGCATCTAGCATTTCATCTCTGTTATTCACCTTCATGGTGTAGGTAACAGAAGACCTCAGGTTCACTTCTTCTAGCGCTATATAGTTAAGGGGAGACTTAAGTTCTTTACTCAATTCTCCTTTCTTATTATTCATATCTCCAAATGTAATGGCTCCTGTAGGACATGAAGTCTGACAAGCTGGACTTACATCTGAATCCATCAGCTTTCTTCCTTCTATTTTTGCCTTGAGCTTACCTTCTTGTAGCCTCTGAACACAGAAACTACATTTCTCCATAACCCCTCTAGATCTCACAGTAACATCTGGATTCAATACCATTCTAGTCAAGTTATCTGCTCCATAAGGAATTTCTTCACCATTGATTGACTCTTGATTAGCTGGGAATAAGTCGGCAGTTGTATAATCTAACCAGTTGAACCTTCTTACTTTATACGGACAGTTGTTAGCACAATATCTCGTACCTACACATCTGTTATAAATCATCTGATTCAATCCTTCAGAGTTGTGACTCGTAGCATTAACTGGACATACATTCTCACAAGGAGCGTTGTCACAGTGCTGGCACATCATCGGTTGGTATACTGCATTAGGAGATTCTATATCTCCATAGTAGTATCTATCTATTCTCAACCAAGTCATCTCGTGGTGACGGCTTACTTCTTTCTTTCCTACAACAGGGACATTATTCTCTGACATACAAGCAATTGTACATGCTCCACAGCCTGTGCAGGCATTTAAGTCTACATGCATACCCCAGTGATGCCCTACCTTATACTTATCTGCTTGATATTCTTCAAATGGATAAAGGGTTTGTTGATTTAAATGCTCAAACTCCTCTCTCTTATGTTGCATATTATCTAC
>CALIQO010000502.1 GCA_938044055.1 uncultured Saprospiraceae bacterium | reverse complement strand
AACCCTAAATCTAATGATAGACTTATCCCACCTCATCCTCTGCTTGGTCAATATCTTAAATGAAACAGGTGCAGCTGTTAAGCAGATCGCTTTATGCGAGAAAACTGTCTTGTATCCAGACTTCCTTATTTTTACTGTAATGTCACCATCTAATCCTGGCCCGATATCCCAGCCGCCTATGCGGTCGATTGCTTCTTTCTTAAATGCTCCGAAAGCCCCACTAATTATTTTATATATCCCCAGCGTAGAAGTAATTATACGCCCTACAGATACTGTTTTAAGGTATTCTATTGCTTGAAGCTTGGTTGCTAAACTTACATGATAGTTTCTAACTTTTACATTTCCTCCCACAGCTCCTATCTTCTTATCTATATAGAAAGGGATTAATATCTGCTCAATTGCGTCTTTATCAAAAGAACAGTCGGCATCCAGATGCACAATTAATTTTCCAGTTGTATATCTCAGCGCAAGATTGGCCGCGGAGGCTTTACCACCTCTCATATCGTTCCTGAGGAAAGTTGTGATTAGTCCTCTTTCTTGTAAGTTCTTCCCTATAATAGGTGTGTCATCATCGCTTCCATCATCTACAATTATCAACTCGAAATTCCGATAAGTCTGTTCAGACAATGACGTAACCAGCTTGTATAAGTGCTTCCCTTCATTCTTTCCTGGAACAATAACAGAAACCAACGGATTTTCAGCAAACAACTTTTTCCTCCCTGAATCCCACTTTTTATCTCTATGGTTTTTCACTATATGAAAATACCAAGCGATTACATAGTCAATCAAGATATACCTCGTAAATTCAAATAAGAAGAAGTACCAGAATATCCGTATAAACTTAAACAAGCCCACCTCTTTCCAGTACATTATATATTCTGGCAATATCTGTTCTGCAATTGACTGCACTATACCGTTATTTTTTCATACTTAATTTTAACACCTCCTTGTTCTTCAGTCAACTTGTTATCCAGAAGCAACTTGTCTAAGTTATACTGAATTGCATCCATAAGTGATTCTAATTGTGGATAAGAATAGTTTAAGAGCAGAGATTCTACTTCCATTAAATCATTAACTGTTATGAGATCGCTTGCTTTCTGATACGTATGTACAATACTTGCTAGCTCAATCATTAATTTTTTATTGAGTTCTGTGCTGAGACCTGTGGTCAATTCTCCTTGTAAGCTGATAAGCATTTTATAAACTTCATTTTTATATTGATCCACCTTACCGAGCTCATGTTTTTCTAGAATCTTATAGATATTATATGGACTGAATCCTTCTAATTTATTCTTGCTAGATATCATTTCTGATACGTCATCATAAGAAGTCTGACATGCATAGGCCTTACCTGTTTCAGAAACTTCTACATCGATGACAGGAAAAGAGTGAATCTGCTTTAACGAACTCTGCGTTCCACAACCTACACATGTAGCTTTCATTACACTTTCCTGAGAAGCATGAGCACATACATTACAAGTGAGGATTTCAGAAGGCTTGTCATAATCAATTCCGATGTGTTTCATCTCTTTATCACACTTGGGACAAGACATATCGCTGCCTTTAATAAAATCAGATTCAGGTCCTACATAAGCACATCTGAAGTGGTGAATAAGGTGTTCTGAAGAAAGATCGTGAGATCCACATGAAGCGCAAGTTTCTGAAAAGTGCAGAAAACCATTGCTACAAGAAGGGCAAGTATTGATATTGTCAATAATGGTTTTACTAAACCATCCTTTATCTACGTACTTGCCCAGCAGTTTTACATGATTGAGGTCTAGCTTATCCAGAGACATATGACTGAGAATAGAGTACCTATATCCAATCATGGACTCTCTATTTCTTTCTGCTTTTAATTCTCTACCTCTGGACAATAGATATCTTATCAACTTGACCATTATTCTATCATCGGCATGAGAAGGCAGAGGCAGTTGTTCGTATCTCGAAATGAGAACATTCAGCCTCTCTATTTCTTGAATGTTGATCGCTGGGCTATGCTCATTATACATTCCATCTAAACTTCTGTGGTCGTCTATCATAGAACTTCCGAAAACAGGGATTAAGTATGAAACATCATGCGCTCGAATTGCATGGAGCAATTCATAATTGTCAATGATCAATGCATGAAAATTATAATTATCTATTTCCTGTATCTGAGCAGTACTCTTGATATGCATGAATATGTACCCCTCATGATTTAGTATAACTGCTTTAGCGTTCTGTAATAGTGGTGTCAATCTCATTTTCTCTATAGTTTAAATCTCAATTTTTTTATGATTACATTCATCTTGTAGAAGTTTTTCCATTCTTTCCCTTCTTCTTTGTTATAAGGAACAATGTCTGCTACAATATTCCTTTCTGTAGGCTCGTGCTTTTTCTGCAACTCTGAAGGCAAGGCATAGGTAGATATGTGAAACTTATTGATTATACCCATACTTTCTGTTCCATCCGGAAAGGTAACAACCACCTCATCTCCGATTCTTACGTGTTGCATTTCATCCGGATCGAAGAAAGTAGATATAGCCACATCTTCTGTTCTATGGATGGTTAGAAGCTCATCTTTTCTATAGCAGATTTCGTTTTCTTCAAAAAAGATTTTACCCACAATTCCATCATAAGGAGAAACGAAATATCTACGATTATTAACAGGTGATGTGATGGTAGTTGTAGCACTCTCTGCAACTTCTGATTTCTGTTTTAAGAGATCTTGAAGATATATCCTAGTATACTTTATTTCCGATGAAAGGCTGGATATCTCAGCTTCAATCTTAGCAGATTGATCTTGAAGATTTTTATAGTTATTGTACCCTTCGTTTACCCCAGCCAACAATAGGTTTTTCTTGCTTTCTATGTTTTTCTTAATGGTGCTAAGAAGGTTTTTCTTGTACTCAACTGAAATCTTATTCATCTCAATCTTCTTTTTAGCTTGATTAATTTCTCTTACTACCCACTCCGGCATTTTAGATGTAGTGCTCGTTCTTTTAATATCGCTTCTATCGTTATGGGATTCATATGAGTATAAGAACAGTGTGTCTCCTCTCATAACTTGACTGCCTTCTTCTACTTTCATTCTAAGTAATCTGACGTCTTCAGTAAAACTCACGACTTGCTTAGGCAGGTCTATCTGTCCTTCAGCAACTACAACTGCAATTCCTATATATACTTTAATCGCAATGTAGAATACAATTCCAGCAAGGACTATAATGTATAGCCATTTCTGAAAGTTTATTTTCTTCTTCTTTAGAGGAGGCTCCTTCAGTATTTTAATGAAAGATTCCTCTTTTCTTAGTTTGAATTCTTTCATCGTTCGTCCATCCAGGATAATGCCGGTTGTTCCATGGTTTTAATTTCTAAACCTTTGAAAGCTGCTAAGTCCGTGAACAAAAAATTCCTGTCAGGGTACTTAGAAATCTTCTGTTCAATCCATTTCTCTAACTCAAGTCTAGAATTAAAATCAACAATCGGAACCAACACGATCTCTCTCATCTCAAGAACATCAGAAGTGTTGATGACTTCT
>CALIQO010000501.1 GCA_938044055.1 uncultured Saprospiraceae bacterium | reverse complement strand
GATAGAGGCGTCGCATACAACCATGATTGTAGAGTAGTCATGTCTGGAATGAAATACTTAAGAATGACTGCTGTAATCCATGTCGAAAGCATCAGACCTATCAAGGCAATTACCAGCGCTTTCGTAATGGGGATGATTTTATCTCGTTCTAGCTTGAGCTCAAGCGCCGCTTCAAGAACAATCATAATAAGACCGACAATGCCGAGGATTTCTAGATATGGAAAAAAGTCAGGTGTTTCTCCTTTAGAAAAATATTCTAAACCTAATTTTCCGACAATTCCCAGTAGTATGAGTAGCAAAACAGAAGGAATGCTTGTCCTTTTAGATATTTCACCAAATGAGAATGAAATGATCAATATAAGTGAGGAAGCAATAATGAGATTATAAGGTGATAATATATCCATGTTATTCTGATTCTAGTAATTCAACGTTAAACCCACAGTTCTCTATTGCGGATTTCAGACTTTTAAGATGCTTGTCATTGTTAATTCCGAGATCAACAACAAGGTAATTGTTTTCTGATTTTATGCTAGGCATGGTTTCATCTATTAAGAAAGGGAAGCCGAAAATTTTATTTTTTAGAAATGACGTGGCTTCATCTATACCCATTTCTTGTATAGGGACACACTTCAGACGCAGCATAGAAGGCACATTGCTGGCTCGATGTCCTATACCTACTTCATAAGCTTTCTTATATGGGATAAATGTATTCTGTCCGAGCTTCGAGATATGCATGCCTGTCCATCCTAGTTTATTAAGGACTCCGCTCGTGTCGCCGATGGAATATAGGTTTCCTATTTTCAGCCCTACTTCCTGGGTTAATACCATGCCTAAAAGGACATTAGATATAGGCCTATATACAACCAATAAAATAAGAAGGATAAGAAAACTGTGTAAGACAGGTTTTACTAATATAAAGAAACTCAGTATAACTATGATTATAATTACAATAAGGATCTTTTCTATTGTCCCTGTATGCTGCTTAGCTAGATCGGCATTCTTACCGAAAAAGAGATTTAGTCTCCTTTTCAGAAAAAGATTATAACAGATATAGATCAATATAACCAGAGCTGTTACCAGGAAAAACCTAGTCCACGAAATTACAGGAAGCGCTTCTAGTGTCATATCAACCGTATATTTTTTTATCCTGATTCAATACTTCCGATTCTATGTCATCTACAATGCACTCATTGATGATGATTTCTCTTTCAAGGTTTCGTTGCAAGAAATTACAACCGAGTAACAATTGTATGGTTTCGTTTTGTTCCTTTACATAAGAGGAACCTACCATCTGACGCAATTCAGCTTCAGAAGTATATCTAAACTTAAGCACGTGAGAGATAAATGACCAGTGGTCTTTAAGCAGATCTTTAAATATAGTAGGTGCCTTGCGATATCGCTTATTCTGTAACGCAGATTCATTGCTGCTTATGCGCACCCAGTCTTGAAGACTCCCACCTATATTGTGATCGTTGTGTCTGGCTATTTTCTTCGCCTCAGAAGAAACTTCCACACTTGCTTTTCCATCCTTTCCGTAAGATGTTTCGAGCATGTCTCTAAGGGATGCACCATGTCTTATTTTGACAGCTTCTATGATATCTTTTTCCTTCATTTTGTCTGTGCATAAGGTCAAGACGAACTGATGAGAAAACTTAGTAAACTGGTCTAGATGTTTCCTCATCCAGTGATTGGTGCTGACAAGAAAATAGAATCTTCGACTATACTTATTCATAAATTCGATAAGAATTTGGACATTTTCCAGTAAGCTGATTTCACTTGATCTCCACAATTCTAAGTCATCTATGATGATAGCAGACTTACTTCCGATAGAATGCTTAGCAAGGAAATCAAGAATGTCTTTCAATTTAAACCCTACTTCAACCTTTCTACTTCTATGAGATAGTATACTATCCACCTTGAGGTCGATGGTTTCTATCTCTGGATAGTGATAAGAAAAAGACTGGAGAATAGTTGATCTGCCAGATAGACGTTTTCCGTAGATCAGGGTAGAACCTCTTAGATCTTTCTTCCATTTACTGACGCTTTCTATGATAGGAAGAGAGAGTTCAGATCTTTCAATAATGAATGTTTTACCGAGATAACCTTTCTTTAGAAAGAGAGATTGGCTGAGTTTATCGATTCCATCGATGCTTTTATAATCAATGTATTCTATAGCGTGGGTTAGGTTTCTATCGTCTTCTGCCAGGGGAGATATATAATCTTTTAAAAAGCGTTGATAATTATTTTTAATCTTCTCCTGTGGTAGAAATTCCAGCCATTTATCAACATTGGATGTATAGTTTCTACCTGATTCGTCGTCTTTCTTGTAGAAGAACAGGGTATCTTTCCTGAATATACTCGATGCCCACAAGTCTTCAGAAATCCGGCGACTGGTTTCATTACATATTCTAAATATATCCCCTTCGGCCTCGTGATAATTCTGGAGGAATTGTGAGAAAGGTAGTATGAGTTGTTTTTCATCTATTCCTATATCCGCATTTTCCTCTAGCTTGTGTAATTCTAGTCTGTTTCTTACATTAAATATGCTCGACATCCCTTGATCAAATAGTAATTCCAGATACCTACTGGTATCTAAGAATGAAGAGAATATCTCTGATTCTAACCAGTTGTTGGTTTCACGGGTAATCGATATATCCTTGATTACCATCTCTCCGTTTTGAATTCCAGCTGGGATTTTTTTACTGGGTTCAGCTTTAAAGCTAGTCTGGTTATAGGTTAAGTCTGCTTTTAAGGATTCTAGTAAGTCATACTGCTTAAGCAGGTAATCAGAAAGAGCGGATAGTTCAGCGGGATTCTGACAATCTTTAAATTCTACTTCAGATTTAGACAATAGAACGACTTCTTTCAATTTTCTAAAATGTCGATCAAATCGTGTAATAATCTCTGACAGTGTATTGCGCTCACCTTTTAGAAGTAGGGATACTTTATCCCATTGAGCCCCTTGTTCTAAAAAAGTAGAGATCTGATCTTTCAGGGTTTGTACCTTTTCTATGGTAAGCTTCACGGGAGATACAAGTTGTTTCCATTCCTCTGCAGCTCTTTCATCAATCTGTGTTGATTCCTTGATACCCTGAAGCTCATTAAGCAGATCTTTTAGTGCAGAAGTAAGAACAATTTTAGTTTCCTTGTTAACTGCGTTTACCTCATCTATATCTTTCTTGCCATCTATCAATAAAAGATGGTCTCTATATAACCTGAAGTTTATATCTCGGAGAAGAACACTTACATCCAGAACAGAAAGGGACCATTCATACTCTGCTTTTGATTGTTGGAACTTATTAAATTCAGATTCTCCGAAATTAAATTCTGAGAGAAACTGCTCCAGATTTTCCATAAGTTGTTGACTCTCCCTGTGAAAAGAAGGAAGAGTAAGAGCAGTCATGGCCTTGCTGCCTAGAAAGTCCTCTATTCTTCTATGTATATCTTCATATCTCATGTTCTGCCGCTATTACAATTTTAAAGATGATACTTTATAATGGCAATCAATAAGGATTATCTCAACTTCTCTATATATGACAGAAATCCTTCTTTCTTTCTTCTGGATAATGGCACTTTGTCTCCATTTTTCATTTCCAGGTAACCACCTTCTTCTTTCA
>CALIQO010000500.1 GCA_938044055.1 uncultured Saprospiraceae bacterium | reverse complement strand
TCGGATCTTTTGAGGTTGGAGATTTCATTAAATCGCATAAAGCCAGCGAAACCTAGTGAGATGATTGTTAAAGTTCTAAGATTTAACAAAGAGCACTGTTTAGCCCCAAAGTGATTGTATAATCGTGAAATATCATTTACAGATAGAGGTTCTTTCTTCCTTAAAGGCTTTTTACATTTTCTTTTGGCTGCTTCTAATATATTTAGATTAATTTGATAGGAACAAGGATTCACTTCACAAGCTAAATTATGAAACCATTTTATTGCCTAAAAACAACTGTCAATTACTGCAAAAGATTTGCCTTCTTGGATTAAACTGACCAAAAATAAAGAAACATGAAGGGCTTCAGCTGGAAGAGCATTTATTTCTCCAAACTTTTCACACCACTTTTGAAATTTTTTAAAATAACAATTATATTTCTTCCTTGTGTTCTCCTCTCTTGAGCTTAGCAAAATTTTGGGTATTTTCCTTGAAAGCTCTTTCAGTTTTGGATCGTCCACTGCTTTCTCAATTGATGACGCCAGATTTTCTAAAAGTGTAGTAATAAAGGATCAAATAAGTTACTTCTGTTTACTTATCAAACACAACTGTATTGGAACACTTTTACTTTACAACATTGAAATACAACCAGATATGATAAAAAGAATAACCACTTTCTGCGTAGCACTATTTATGCTAGGCAGTATTAATGCCCAAGAAGAAGTCAACGTAGTTGACGTAATTAAAAAACATGGAATGGATCAATCTCAAGTGATGGAGATTGCCAGTTGGATGACGGATGTATATGGTCCGAGACTTACGGGTTCTCCTATGCTCGATAAAGCGACGGCATCGGCTAAGTCAGAACTTGAATCATGGGGTATGTCTAATGTCCACTTAGATGAGTGGGGTCCATTCGGTAGAGGATGGCAACTTGAAGGATTCTCTATGCATGCACATACACCTAGTTACTGGCCGATAATCGCCTATCCTAAGGCTTGGTCTCCTAGCGTAAAAGGTACTGGAGAAGTAATCTACTTAGACATTACAGAAGAAGAAGATATTGCGAAATATAAAGGGAAGCTCAGCGGAAAGTTTGTGATGATTGATACGATAAGAGATGTCAAGCTTCCATTCGATGCGATGGCCTCTAGACACGACGCATCTACCTTACTTAATATGGCCAATGCTGGAGAGCCTACACCTAGGCCTAGAAGAGGAAATAGAGCAGGTGGTTTCAACTTGAATAGAGCCATCTGGGAAATGTTAGAAGAAGAAAAACCTATTGCTGTCCTAGATAGAAGTTATAAGGGAGATCTAGGAACTGTCTTCGTTTCTGGAGCAAGAACAGGACAAGGAAGATCAAGAGACAAAGACAAAGATGTAGTTCCTCAAGCTACCTTATCTGTAGAGCATTACAATCGTATTCTTCGTATGATCGATAAAGATGTTCCGGTTACTCTATCGATAGATCTCTCTACAACCTACCACAATGAAGATGAGATGGAGCACAATATCATTGCTGAGATTCCAGGCACAGATCTTAAAGACGAAGTTGTGATTTTCGGTGCTCACTTCGATTCATGGCATACAGGAACAGGTGCTACAGATAATGGGGCAGGATCATCTGTTATGATGGAAGCAGCAAGAATTCTTCTTGAGACTATAAAAGAAACAGGCATCCAGCCTAGAAGAACGCTGAGACTGGCGTTGTGGACAGGGGAAGAGCAGGGACTGTTCGGATCTAGAAGATATGTCGGGGAGCACTTTGCAGATTTCGGCGAGAGTGGATGGACACCACAATCGATTAAGCCTGCTCAAGCTAACGTATCTGCTTATTACAATTTAGACAATGGTACTGGAAAGATAAGAGGAGTTTACCTACAGGGTAATTCTGCTGTCGCAAATATTTTCCGTGAATGGTTAGAGCCATTTTCAGACGAAGAGGCACAGACCTTAACCTTAAGAAATACCGGAGGTACAGATCATCTACCGTTCGATGCGGTAGGCATTCCAGGGTTCCAATTTATCCAGGAACCAATGGCATATTTTACGCGTACCCATCACTCTAATATGAATAACTGGGATCACCTATCAGGAGATGACTTAAGTCAAGCAGCAACTATAATTGCTTCATTCGTATGGCACACATCTCAACGTGATGAGAAGTTGCCAAGGAAAACCTTAGATATAAATAATGAATAAACCATGGCGACGGCTGATGCCATAGTTATAGGGGCTGGAATATTCGGGGTTTCGACTGCCATCCATCTGCAAGCAGAAGGCTATAAGGTGGTCCTTATTGAACAAGGAGAAATCCCTAACCCGCTCAGTGCTTCCGATGATATATCTAAAGCAGTTCGTGTAGAGTATGGTTCTGATGAACTTTACTTTAATATGGCAAGAGTAAGCATTGCAGGATGGAAAAAGTGGAATGCGATTTTAGGTGCCGATGTATATCATGAGGTAGGATATACTATGTTCTCTAAGAATGCAGTTTCTAGTGATATTCATAGCTACGAGTATGCTTCCGTGCAACTGCTAGAGAAATATGGATATGATATCGAAAGATTCAATGGAAGTGAAATTTCAGATCGTTTTCCATGTATAAGGAAAGGAACATTTGCGGAAGCAGTATACAATCCTTCTGGGGGATATGTAGAATCTGGGAAGGCTATAAAGCTACTTGTAGATCATTATAAAAATGAAATAAAATGCTTAGCGAGCAGTAAGGTTGATAAACTTGTGATCGATGGTGGAAAGGTCCTAGGAGTAAAACTAGCTTCTGGAGAAACCCATTATGCAGGAGTAACTGTAGTGGCTGCTGGAGCCTATTCTACTGATCTTTTGCCTGAATTAAAGGATTGTTTCAGAGTAACCGGTCATCCATTGTTTTGGCTTTCGCCGAGAAACACAGAACATTATCAATCTCCACAACTTTCTGTATATGCAGCAGATATTTCTAATTCTGGTTGGTATGGATTTCCCCATCACCCGAGCTCAGAAGTAGTAAAGATCGGACTGCATGCGCAAGGCACAATCCATAATCCAAGTGACGCAGAAAGGATTGTAACAGAAGATGAAATCACTTTACTTGCAAGATTTCTGCGTTCTACTTTCTCACAGTTATCCATGGAAGATCTTGTTCATTCTAAGAAATGCCTTTATACAGATACCTACGATGGAGACTATCTACTCTGCATGCATCCAGCATTAAAGGACTGTGCCATCGCTACTGGAGGTAGTGGTCATGGAATGAAGATGGGGCCTATGATAGGAGAAACTATGAAGGATGTAATTACTGGGAGTGAAACCAAGTATACAGAAAGATTTAAGTGGAGAAATCCATCTACGATGCGTGGACATGAAGAAGCTCGATTTCAGATAGAATAATATATAGGTGGTTATAGGCCATGGATTCGTCTAATAAAATATGTGTAATACCTGATTAATGAGAGAATCTGATAACTTTAATAAAACTGCAATACAATGAGATTTACAATTGCCCTATTGCTTGGCGCCTTAATTCTTTTTATTTGGAATGCTGTTTCATGGATGGCCTTGCCGTTTCACAGCCAGAGTTTAACCAATATCCCTGAATCATCAATCAACATAGAAGATATGAGGAACCAGCTGGTTGAAGATGGTGTATATCATTATCCAGGTATGCCCACGTCTATGAGTACGGAAGCGATGAGCGAAATTGAAAAAAAACTTTCTGCCGGCCCACGTATCACAATGATGGTTTATAAATCAGGACCTACAACCTTGTGGGACCCTATGATGTTTTTAAAGAGTTTTATATGGAATGTGTGCATTGTATTGTTATTGCTGCTGATATTTAAAAACCACCCATTTAAAAGTAGGATGGACGTTGTATTAAAGTGTGTAATGGTAGGAGGAATTGTTGCATTAATATCAGATGTGGGGCTTCTTAACTGGTATATGTTTCCACTGGATTATACCTTGGTTAATATAATGGATCGATTGGTATCTATGGGATTACTGGGATTGTTCCTTTCTTATTTTACGTTTAAAAATTACAACCATGTCTGAAGAACGAATCATGACGCTTCACCCCCAAGGTAAAAAAGGCGTCAATATTCTTAAGTCTAAGTACGATGTAATCGCTCATTATATTCTAAGTACGCTGAAAAAAGAAAAGCAAATTTCTTATGAAGTATTGTCAGACCGAGCTGTGAAAGAGTTAGGACCTACCTTCGATGGTAAGGTAGTCTGGTATATTGTCTCGGTGAAGCTTGACCTTGAAGCGAGAAAGATAATCAAGAGAGTTCCTAAGACCAGTCCTCACGAATTGATCTTAGTTTAACGTGGGGAGTAAAGCTGTTTAAGGAAATGAACATACATCTAAGAAAAATAAAAAAATCAGATTGCAGTATTATTAGTGATGCCTTCCTTAATCAAGGATGGAAAAAGCCACAATCTCAGTATGAGGAATATCTTCGGTTACAAAAAAATGGAAAAAGAGATGTAATCATTGCGGAGATTGATAACCAATTCTCTGGATATCTGACCATCAACTGGGTGTCTGATTATCCTCCTTTTAGTAAGGAAGGAATTCCTGAGATTGTAGATTTTAATGTGTTGAAAAAATATCAGAGAAAAGGAGTAGGTTCTGTCCTCATGGATGAAGCAGAAAGAAGGGTAGGGTTGCGGTCGTCACATGTGGGACTGGGCTTCGGATTATACAGCGATTATGGTGCAGCCCAGGTCTTATATATAAACCGAGGATATATTCCTGATGGAAATGGACTTGTTAAGGATGGTGTTATCATCCAGAAAGGGGATACAGTGAGAGTTGATGACTCTGTAATACTTTTCTTGACGAAGAAGTTGAATCTATAGTTGATTTCAGATATATAGGATTTTAGTATTGAGCCTGTGATTTATTTTTGTCTCTAATTACCATGAACTCTTCTTTCTTGGTATCAATTATCAAGATACTTTCTGTAAATGGTTTATTGCCAAGCCAGCCGCCGATCCTTGTGAATGGAGACAGAAATTTCTGGAATGGAGCATACTTGTCCACATAACTTACTCTTTTAAGCGGAAGATTTTGACCTCCTATCTTTATAGTTTCCTTTGTCATTTTATGAAC
>CALIQO010000499.1 GCA_938044055.1 uncultured Saprospiraceae bacterium | reverse complement strand
GAATTACATTGTAATTACTGTTTCCTGCTAAAGTAGCATTGCCATTGACAATTAAGGAGGCATTAAGATCTTGAGATTCTACGATCATACTGCCCTGAAAATCATAAGTCGAAGAAGCATCATCTACATAGTTTACTTGTGACGTTATCATTCCATCATCGATGTTTCTAATGGTGGAATTCATAATCGAAAAATCACAAGCACCTCCGCCACCTATAAAAAATGTCTCGGTGGAAAGATTAGAATTTAATATACGAAGCACTCCATGACTGTGGTCAATGGTTGATAAAGTTACATCATTCATCTCCATCGCCCAGGTAGCTGCATTGCCCTCTCCAGCTATTACATGTACGTTTTCTGTCTCTGTCTTACTCAAGTTAACATTAAATGATTTGCTGACATCTTCATTAAGATAGACAATGGAGCCATTCTTAATGATAAAGTTTTCAGAGGAAACGATTATAGACCCTTTAACTGTAAGTGTGTTGCCTCCTAGGTCAAAAATTATTTTTTTATTGTTAAGTGCCGCAACAGCAGCTACAGTAAAGTCTCTATTCATTACAACTGTTCCTTCTTCTCCGGAGAACGAATTGTCATCGAAAATCAACTTAGTATCTATACTAGGTATTGCATCACTAGGACTGCCTCCAGAAGAGAAAGACCACTTGGAATTATCATCCCAATTTCCGTTGTCATTTATCCAGTAGAGATTAGCAATTCCAGGATCCTCAGATTCTAAGCTAACAACCAAGCCAAATGCTTGAGTACTACCAGATAACGTTCCTTTATGGGAAATATTAATGGTATACTTTCTTCCTTCAGGGTTAGGAAAATATATTTTTTCAATATTATCCCTGAAATTATCTCCTCTTGTCGCCGCCTTTCCTGGGATAGCAGGATCAAGAATGTAGGGCATAACTTCATTGCCTATGTCATCTATAATCCTCATATCTAAATCGTTGACAAGCATAAGATCGGTCGGGTCTAAGGACGCACCGACTGGTGATCCAGCTGGATCCGTCCAAGCTAGCGTAACTGTTATAGGCTTTCCAGCTACTGGATTTATTTCTATCGCATACTCGGAACCATTGCTGATGGCATCTTCGAGAATAATCTTATTGACTCCATCTTGCTCGATAATGTGTTCTACCGCTCCCTTTACATTTAATAATCCCCAGCCAAACTGATAGTCTGGTCCATCTGCATTTCCTGCTTCATTGATGGTGTGAATAGCGAGTGCTTTTAGTGTCGCTGAACGCAAAAAACTTCCGTTGAATAAGTGGTAGGCTTCATTGATTAAAGTCAAGCCACCTGTTGCACTAGGTGCTGCCATAGAGGTTCCGCTTAAGTTTCCATAAGAATCATCAGAACCTGCTATCGAAGAAAATAGACTTACTCCAGGAGCAACAAAATCAGGTTTTATTCTTCCATCGTCTACTGGTCCCCAACCTGAAAAACTACTCATAACAACATCTTCTGGGCCCGTATATCCAGAAGGAATTTTATTGACAGCGCCGATTGTAAACACATTCTTACTCACCCCAAAATCTCCGATACAATCAAATGGACCATCTGGTGGGTGTGTCCCATCTCCACTGTCTCCACGATCATTTCCAGCTGATTTAACTATAGAATAATAAGGTGCAGAATGTGCAACATCATCTATACTTGCCGATCTGCTGGAATAAAATCCAAAACGATAATCCTCTTCTTCACTGATGCTTCTATCCCCTCTCCAAGAACCATTGACCCATCCTCCTGGTACACCATATGAGTGATTACTTATAAGGATATCATTGTCTCTTAATTCCAGTAATATTTCTTGTGTGTCGTCATTAAATCAAATGCCTTAGCCGTCGCACCGGGTATAAATCCCTTGGCCTTAGAATCGATACCTCCTGCTAGAAGTGTACCCATAACATGGGTAGAGTGGTTACTGAAATCAGCACCACTATCATTGTTCTTTAATCTACCTTCGAATTCTTGATGAGAGTCTCTCGATATTCCACTGTCCCATATGGCTACCCTAGAATTTTCACCCGTTAAGTTTAAACCCAGTCCTCCCCCTTCACGGACAGCGTCTGCACCTAATGAGATTACAGAAGCTTCATTATGCGTTATTAAGTAAGTAGGTTTTCCATCAACAATATCATATATAAACAACTCCTGACCTTGCCCTGAAACATTCATCCTTGTTTCTCCTGAATTTTTAAGATATGCATTCACACGAGCATTTCGTGCTTTATC
The DNA here is from genome assembly GCA_938044055.1 of uncultured Saprospiraceae bacterium. Classification (GTDB taxonomy): domain Bacteria; phylum Bacteroidota; class Bacteroidia; order Chitinophagales; family Saprospiraceae; genus JABDLO01. The sequence continues at coordinate 513 of CALIQO010000499.1, read as the reverse complement.
ATCTTGGATGGCCTTTTCAAGCAATCGGTTAATCTTGACTAAGTCCTTCGGTAAGGATTGTGCAGAAATACTTAATGAAAAAAGAAAAGATATGAAGAAGATTACATTTTTCATTCGGCGTAATTATATAGTAACGAATACAATTTCAATCTGGTTAAAAATAGAAAGGCACAGAGTATTGCCCTATGCCTTTCTAAATAAAAAATCTGTACTTATTGTTTTACAAGACGTATGGTCTGCATAATGGGAGGTACGTCACAACCTCCATCTTCAACGAATTCCATAAACTGAATTATCAATTCACTGTCATCGCCTTCATTATACGGAACATTACCATCTATTTTATCAATAGTGATAGGAGGCCCTGTACAAGACAAGCCTAGGGCTCCGATGTTTTCAACAATTACATTGCCGCAATTCATATCAAAGATGAATTGAACTTCACCATTTCCAAAACCGCCCGCTTCAAGATATACATACGAAAATGCACGCTTAGAAGTACTTCCTGGAACT
>CALIQO010000498.1 GCA_938044055.1 uncultured Saprospiraceae bacterium | reverse complement strand
AGTAGTCTCTATTACAACCAATAGCCACTAATTATGACTAGAAAATTATACATAAGCACACTTATCCTCCTCACCCTCTTCTCTTGTAAAAGCGTAGAGAAAATGGTAAAGAAAGGAGAATACGATAAAGCCATACTTTACAGTCTAGAAAAACTCCAAGGCGGGGAAGAAGATAGAAAGACAAAGTATGTAGTAGCTCTTGAAGATGCATTTTCTAGAGTTATGGCTAAAGACCTCCATAGACTAGACTACCTGATTGACAAGGGCAATGAGTCAGATTATTACACCATATGGATGGGTTACGAAAAAATTGCTGAGAGACAGAGTAAGGTAAGACGATATCTTCCTCTGATCAGTGAAGATGGATACGTAGCTACTTTTAAGATGGTTGATGTAAGAAAAGAAATAGTTGAATATAAGAATAGAGATGCGGCATATCATTATGCCCTAGCAGAAGAACTATTACTTGATTATACAGAATCTAATAAAGAAAAAGCACGAAGTGCATATAGACACCTTACCCACATTGCAAGATACTATCCTGCATACAAGGAAATAGGAAGCCTACTGACCCGATCAGAACAGTTAGGGAAGGAATATGTCTACTTAGATATAGAGGTTCCAGCACACTTGAGATTAGATCGCAATAGCCTTCTAGAGCTGACCGACATGGGGTTGAGTAGATACGATAAGAAGTGGATAGCTTTTGATGATGTGCCTCGACAAAATACAAGCTACGATTATAAAGTCACCTTGCATGTAGAAGAGATTGCTATCGGCAGAGAAAGCGAACATGTACACACCTATGTTAAAGAAACGTCCATCGAGGACGGATTTCAATATGTGCTTGATGAAAACGGAAATGTAGCGAAAGACAGCTTAGGTAATGACATTAAAGAGCCTAAAATCATAGATATCAGCGCATCGATAACTGAAGTTGAAAGAAACAAGTCAGCCGCTGTTGCTGCCTTCCTAACCATTACAGATCTGCATCGGTCAGATGTTACAGATGAGATTGCTCTGGATACTGAAATCCACTTCTCTGGGTTCTCATGTATCTATATAGGAGACAAGCGCGCGCTAAATAATGAGGTCCACAATAGACTAGATACACACCTAGAACAATTCCCCGGGGATTACGACATGGTAGAAGAAGCGCTTGATAAAATAAAAAGAAATGCTCGAGGCAAAATAAAGAAAGCCTTCAGCTGATAAGATATGGTATAAATTGGTTAATAGATGAATAAGCCGTTCCTTATAAAGATAGGGAACGGCTTAACTTTTTATTCTAATTAATGATCGTGATCGTGTCCATCGTGATCGTGTCCATCATGATCATGCCCATCGTTAACATCTTCATTCTTTACATAATCCATTTTACATACAGGGCAGGTACCCATCTCGTGGCTACCAGAACCCTCACAGTGCATAGGGCATACATAAGCTGATGTATATTCCTTACCCATCTTGTCTTTAGCACTATGTGAGTGCTTACATGATACCATAGATATGGTAAAAAATAAACTAGCAAAAAGCAATGTTTTATAGTTCATAACGCTGAATTTTAATACAAATATAATTAAGAAAGAGACTCTTATATTTCTTTCATCGACTTTTATTTCTTTAATCGAGAACTGCATACCCTCTGTCGATTACCTGAAACTACATGCGGGTTAGTAACCATTAGTTAAGGTAAACAGCACCACCATTATGAATTTAATAAGAGTTATTCTTTCAGTTATTTTTCCACCGCTTGCCGTCATAGATAAAGGTTGTGGATCTATAATTATTACTGCCTTGCTTACTTGCGCGGGATGGGTTCCAGGAGTACTCGCAGCATTAATTATTCTTAACCGATGTGAGTATGAAGAAGAATACTAGCTGGGGCAGTAGATGTTTCAAGGAAAATCCTTTAATTTCAATTTATGAATCGAATCGTCCTTTTTTCTTGTTTCATCTTGTTATTCTCGTGTCAGAGAAAAACTGTCTTGCCACTCAAGCTTGCTTTCATCAATGAAGGAAACGTTCTTATCCACAATGCAGAAGGTGTAGTAGGACCATGCGAGCCATCCATCTGTATCGATCCATCTGACAACAATAGAATAGTCAGTGGTTCTATATTAGATAATTTATACATCTCAGAAGACCAAGGTGAAACCTGGGAACGCAAGAAATTAACCTCTCCATATGGCGTCTATGGTGACCCTGTGATCCGTATATCTGACCAGGGCACAATATACTATGCCCATCTTTCTAACCCTACAGGACGTGCATATACTGATCCAGAATTTCTAGACCGAATCGTAGTCCAGACTTCTAAAGATCAAGGCAAATCATGGAACGATGGCGGATTTCCTGATATCAGAGGGGAGAAAGACCAAGACAAACAATGGATGTATATTGATCCTGCTTCTGGAAAAGTCATTATGACATGGACAGAATTCGACAAGTATGGAAGCAAGGATCCTGAGGATAAATCTCGTATCCTTTTTTCTCAATCTACCGATGATGGAATCACCTGGACTTCCCCTATTTCTATAAGCAGTAAAGAAGGAGATTGTATAGACAGCGATCTTACAACAGAAGGAGCTGTTCCTGCTATTGATCTAGATGGCAATTATCATGTGGTATGGTCTTATGATGGGAAGCTTTATCACAATCAATCCAGCGATCGAGGAGTAACATGGATGAAAGAAGAAAAAGCAATCGCAGACCATGTAGGTGGATGGGACCATAGAATACCAGGATTGATGCGAGCCAATGGCATGCCCATTCTAGGAATAGATAACTCCCCAGGTCCACATAGAGGAAGACTCTATGTCAACTGGACTGACCAGCGGAATGGTGTAGACGATACAGATGTGTGGATCATATCGAGTGATGATCAAGGAAAATCTTGGTCCAGCCCTAAAAAGGTAAACGATGACAACAGCATGAGACATCAGTTCTTTACATGGATGGATATCGACCCAGTGACGGGATATATATACACTGTGTTTTACGATCGCAGAGAAACGGAAAAAAACTTTACAGATGTATATCTAGCATACTCTACAGATGGAGGAGAAACATTTATCAATAAGAAGATCAGTGAATCATCTTTTAATCCGAATCCATTTATTTTCTTCGGTGACTACAACGACATCAGTGCCCACGATGGAATCATACGTCCGATATGGACCCGATTCGAAGACAATAAACTCAGTGTCTGGACATCACTTATATCTATGAAATAGATTGCTCATACCAACGTTTACCTCATTGTAAACGTCTATATATAAAAAAGAAACCATGAAACTGATAAGTCCGATGCTCCTTGCCTTAATACTCTTCTCATGCAGCACAGAAGAAGGCAAGCTAACACCGATAACACCCGATATGGATTCATTCGTGTTCGGTGTATCCTACGGGATGTGTATGGGTGATTGTGCAGATCTTTTTATGATACAAGGAGAGGCTGTCTTTAGTGATAGAAATGAACGTTACTACAATGAAGAACTAAGTTTTGTTCCCATACCACTAGGCACCGACGCCTACACCGAAGCTAAAGCTATTTTAAACGATCTACCTCTTACACAATTAAAAGAAGAAACAGATAATAGAATAGGTATGCCTGACGCCTATGATCAAGGAACCATACATATTCTAAAAAGTATAGATGGGGAATGGAAAGAATTTTTCATAGATACAGATGACAAGAACCTTCCAGAATACTTAATTGCATACAGCCAGAAACTACTTTCCACTATAGATTCTCTGAAGACAAAATAAAGAACTATCTCCTCATTCCGATTCGTCTTTATATCTTAGCGCACGCAGAGATAAAAATAGGATATGAAGATTACAATGGCCCAGTTAAATTACCACATCGGTAATTTCTCTGGGAATACAGATAAAATGCTTTCAGCCATCAACGAGGCTAAACAAGCAGGTTCAGATATAATTCTTTTTAGTGAGTTGTCTACTTGTGGTTATCCACCTCGGGACTTCCTAGAATTCGATGATTTTATAAAGCTCGCTGAGGAAAGCATAGAGCGGTTAAAAAGTGTTTCTGATGGCATTGCCATCGTGGTTGGATCTCCTTCTAGAAATCCAGTTGTAGAAGGAAAGGACCTTTTTAATTCCGTCTATTTTATTGCAGATGGAGATGTACAATTCATTCAGCATAAGACACTCCTTCCTACTTATGACATCTTCGATGAGTACCGCTATTTCGAACCCGCATCAGAATGGGGAATCGTAGAATACAAAGGAAAAAAAATAGCCCTGTCTGTATGTGAAGACATATGGAACATAGGGAACGAAAATCCGCTCTATACTGTCTGTCCTATTGATGAAATGATGCCATTCAATCCTGACTTTATTCTCAATGTTTCCGCATCACCATTTTCTTATAAACAAGCAGAAGAAAGGCTTAATGTCATCCGTGCCAATGTTGAGAGATATAACCTGCCGATGTTTTATTGCAACCATATCGGAGCACAGACTGAAATTATTTTCGATGGAGGATCTGTCGTTATGGGCCCTACTGGAAACGTCTATGATGAGATGCCATACTTTCAAGAGTGCATCCGCACTTATGACTTAGAAGAAGTAACTTCTAGTCCCCGATCCCAGACACAAGAAAAAGATAAGATTGCGCTTATTCACGATGCCATTGTTATCGGTATAAAAGACTATTTTTCTAAACTCGGATTCACTACAGCCGTGCTTGGACTTTCTGGCGGAATCGATTCTGCAGTAACCGCAGCCCTAGCTGCCAGAGCTCTCGGAGGAGAAAATGTGAGATGCCTTCTTATGCCTTCTCAGTTTTCATCAGACCACAGTATAGCGGACGCAAGGCAACTTGCAGAAAAACTAGGAGCGCCCTATAACATCATCGAGATTAAAGATATCTATGGTGCATATATGGAAAAGTTGTCACCCATTTTCGGTGACCTACCTTTTAATGTAACAGAAGAAAATATCCAAGCCAGAATAAGAGGCGCTCTTAATATGGCCATTTCTAATAAGTATGGGAACATACTTCTGAATACTTCTAATAGGAGTGAAATGGCCGTCGGATATGGGACATTATATGGAGATCTTGCAGGCGGACTTTCTGTTATCGGTGATGTATACAAGACAGAAGTATTTGCACTAGCGAGATACATCAACAAGGACAATGAAGTAATTCCTATAAATTCAATTATTAAACCGCCTTCTGCAGAATTGCGACCTAACCAGAAAGATTCTGATAGCCTGCCAGAGTATGATGTATTGGATGCCGTGTTATACGAGTATATAGAAAACCGCAGAGACCCTCAAGATATAATCGCTATGGGTCATGATGAAGCTCTGGTCAAGCGAGCATTGCGCTTGGTAAACAGGAATGAATTTAAAAGATACCAGACAGCACCAGTGTTGCGTGTAAGTACTAAAGCATTCGGTGTAGGTAGAAGAATGCCGATTGTAGGAAAATATCTCAGCTAGGAAAGAATGATTTACTTCTGGGCACGAGAGATAACATAAATCGTGATACAGATAAACAATAGATTAGGTATCCATACACCTATCATCGGAGATACGCCTAGGTTGTTAGAGAAAGTCATAGATATCTTAGTCATTACTTCCAGGACGGAACCCAGAACAGCACCGATGGCAAGATGAATGCCCATTCCACCTCTTGTCTTTCTACTTGCAATAGCTGCACCCAGCAAAGTCAGAAGGATTACGGTGAATGGATTGGCTGACCGCCGATAGAGTTCTACTTCGAATGTCTGTGCAGCACCTATTCCACGTTGCCTTTCTTTCTGAATAAAATTCCGTAAGTCAGAAGACACCATCATTTCCTTCTGCTTATCATGCCGTATAAAATCGTCGGGCACAAAATCAAATATTGTATCCTTCCGTTCCCCCTTAAAGGATTCGTAGGTCTCCCTCAAACCATTCACTTTTCTTACCTCATAATCTTTTAACGTCCAGGTTGAAGAGTCTCGGTTATACTTCAATTGGCTCGCCTTAATAATCTTAACCAGTTGCCCATCTTCGAATGATTCAACCCTGAAACTCTGAGCTACAGAATCTATCTGGCGGAAAGATCGTGCATATATTTTTTCGTTTGGATTCAAGAAAAAATGAATGTTGCTAGAAAGCGATTTCTTTCTTCCCTTCTTTAGAAATTCTGTTTCGAATTCTGCCTTTTTCTTATTGCTTATAGGAATAAGATAGTGATTTCCGAGAAACAACAACAAAGCCACGAAACTGGCAGAAACAACGTAAGGAACTAAGAACCTGCGATAACTGACTCCTGCAGATAATAAGGCTACAACTTCGGAATCTTTGGCGATTCGAGATGTAAAAAATATGACCGATATAAATGCAAACAGTGGCCACAGAAGTCCGTTAATCCAAGGAATAAAATGAATAACGTAATCAGTAACAATTTTGCCGAAAGGCAGACCTGAATTTAAAAATTTATCAATCTTCTCAAAAAAATCAATAGAGATGGCCACGAACGTGCACAAGACAATCGTAAAGAAAAAAGTAGATAAGTACTTCTTGATTATATATAAATCAATCTTCTTTATAACCTATGGTTTAAATTAGGAACGATGGAAGTTTTCCAATTGTGAAAATCACCTTCCATTATATGCCTTCTAGCTTCTTCCACTAGCTCCAGAAAAAAGGCCAGATTGTGTAAGGTTGCAATCTGCGCAGCCAGTAATTCCTTAACTTGAAACAGGTGTCTCAGATAAGCACGAGTATGTAATCGACTTGTTCCACTTTTACTCTTCTCATCAATCGGATCGAAACAATCTTTCCATTTTGCATTTTTAATATTGATAACTCCTTCCCAGGTATAGAGCATACCATGTCTAGCATTTCTAGATGGCAATACACAGTCAAACATGTCTATACCTAGCGCTATACTTTCTAAAATATTTTCTGGAAGTCCGACGCCCATAAGATACCTGGGTTTTTCTGCCGGCAGAATGGCTGTTACTTCTGCAGTCATCGCATACATATCTGCATGTGGTTCACCTACTGATAATCCACCTATGGCATTTATTTCTCTTCCTTGTTCAGCTATAAAATGTGCTGATTCTTTTCTGAGTTCAGGGTATGTGCTGCCTTGTACGATAGGTGCTAATATCTGCTTATAATTATGAATCGGTTCTGTACTATCGAATCGGTCTATACATCGTTTTAACCATCTATGTGTCATATGCATTGACCGCCTAGCATAATTAAATTCGCATGGGTATGGCGTACATTCATCGAATGCCATAATGATGTCTGCTCCTATCTGACGCTGAATATCCATGATCGACTCAGGTGTAAAGAAGTGACGAGAACCATCTATGTGTGATTGAAACTTTACACCTTTCTCAGTAATTTTTCTCATGCCCTTTAGAGAGTATACTTGGAATCCACCACTGTCTGTAAGCATAGGTTTATTCCATCCCATAAAGCGATGTAAGCCTCCAGCCTTTTCTAGAATTTCTGTTCCAGGCCTTAAGTATAGGTGATAGGTATTTCCGAGTATTATCTGTGCACCTATTTCATTATTGAGTTCATTGATATGAACCGCCTTCACCGTGGCTTGTGTCCCTACTGGCATAAAAATAGGGGTAAGAATATCGCCATGATCAGTGGACAATATTCCCGCACGGCCTGAAGATTCTGGATCTTTCTTTTCTATTATAAAACTCATTTCATCACTTTTCTAGATCCATTTTTAATAGCACGCCTATCATTAAGGTAAACCCTATGAGTGCAGATCCTCCTTTGCTTAGAAAGGGCAGAGGAATCCCTATAACAGGCATCAAGCCCATGGACATACCTATATTAATAAATACGTGTATAAAAAATATTCCCGCAATACAATAGGCATAGTTCTGAATAAAAGGACTTTTGGCTCGTTCTCCAATTACGGTAATTCTGATAAGTAGCAATGTAAAAAGTAAAATAACCCCTAGCACACCTACGAACCCTTGCTCCTCTCCTACTGTACTGAAAATAAAGTCAGTAGTCTGCTCAGGAACATAATTCAACTTAGTCATGGTACCATTAAGAAACCCTTTTCCTTGAAATCCACCAGACCCTATAGCCATCTTGGATTGTTCTAGATTGTATAATCTATCTGAGTCTACCAGGTCAGGTCTCAACCAAGAATATATCCTTGCTTGCTGATGAGGCTTTAATAAACCTTCTACAACCAATGTAGACCCCATTCCGAATATTACAGATATTAATACTCCTCCTCCGACAAGAGTCGCCATGCGGAACGTCCGCGCCCGGATGTGGAAAAATAGATATAAAATAAACGAAGCTGTAGATAGACCTAGACCATAATACGGATTGATCCTATACAAGAGGAAAGTCATAAGAAATATTCCTACTACAAAAAGTAAGGAGTTTCTGATGTTCTGATTAGGTAGATTAAAAATCAAGATCAATAATCCGATCAGTATGGCATCTATACTTATCAGCATCGAACCATATAACATAGATAAGATGAAAATAGCTATCAATGAAAAGCCCAATATGAAATACACAGCAGACATCCCTCTTCTATAAAGAAGAAAAAGAAAAAATGAAAAAGTGAGAGCAGAACCAGGATCTGGCTGAATGATTATCAACACCATCGGTGCGAGCGCAAGACATGAAGTGATTAAAAAACCTTTAATGCTTTTTACATTACTCTTATAATAACTCAGATAGCTTGATATGGCTATTGCTGTTGCAAACTTAGCAAACTCCGAAGGTTGTAATCCTACTCCAGAAAAAGTAAACCAGGACTTAGCTCCCTTAATTTCAGAACCTATAAGAAGTACCAAGATTAGAGAAACCATTGATATAAGGTAAATCGGATAGGCGAATGTATTCCACACCTTCCAATCAATGGTTAACGAAGCAATCATTACAACTAAGGAAACAACGACCCACATACTCTGCTTTCCTATGATTGTACCGAAGTCTAGAAAACTGTATATATTTTCAGGATTATAGGAAACTGCATATAGCATCATCCAGCCGATCGCGAGTAGACTCATATATATAGAAAGGGTTATCCAATCTATACTTTTCTTCCTTCCATATTTCCTCCCTGAGGTGGACATGCTTTTAGTACTGGATCAACTCCGACTTTTTAACATTGTCCATCACTGGAATCGCAGACCGAAAATCGTTCTTTAACTCTAGTAAGAATGGTTGTAACGACATCCTTGTTTCATATGCACCTATCTGTACCTTGTAATAAGGGCTTACATGTTCCCATGACAATTTTATATCCGGATACATGCCGAGAAACTTAGATCTTGCTTTCTCCATCTGCCTTCGATCATCCGTCGTGATGATCTGGATACGCCAGCCTCTGATCGTTTCTTCTCCTTGATTAGCAGAAACGAATTTCTGCATCATAGAGATTATTGATGGGTCTTCTACTACCGTAACATTCTGCCCATATGTACATAAGGGTAATAGAAATAAGCCGAGAAAAGCAGTAAATCTAGTTATAGGGTGATTCATTTTCTTATCATTTATCCGTCGTCAAAAGTATAAAATGTTACCATTTCCATCAGAAAGCTTCTGATATGTAATACATAACGACCATCTTAATGAATACATTTTACAATAAGTGGACCAGAATCACATTACTTTCCGTGACAATGCTTGAATTTCTTCCCACTTCCACAAGGACACGGCTCATTCCGGCCTACTTTCTTTTCTACTCGCTTGATGGTTTCAACCTTCTGTCGTCCCCCAGCAGCGGCAGCCGCAGCTTTTCGTGCTTGGTCTTGTCTACTTGTCTGAACCTTACTCATATCCGTTCTCTGCTCCTTCGCTTCTCTTACAGAATCGTCTCCAGCTATAGCTAGTTTTCCTCTCATAAGATAAGAACAGACTTCATAATTCATCTTGTATATCAACTGCTCAAACAGGTTATAGGCTTCCATCTTATAAATAACCAATGGGTCCTTCTGCTCGAACGATGCCGACTGCACAGAATCCTTCAATTCATCCATAGATCTTAAGTGCTCCTTCCAGTTATCGTCAACCAGAGCCAGCGTAACTGCCATCTCTATATCCTTGATGATGGATTTTCCTTCTGTATTTACCCCTTCTGCAAGATCAGCAGATACATTCAATTTTTTCTGACCGCCATCAGAGAATGGCAGCGCAATACGCTTATATCTATGGCCTTCGTTCTCATGCACACGTTTCACCACAGGATATACAACTCGGATAATCTGCTCAGATTTTCTTGCGTATCGTTGTGAGACATCATCCTGGAAAGTGTCTATTACCTCTTGCTCTCCTCCCTCGGCAAATAAAGCTGCATCCATTGTAGGGTCGATACCTAAACTCTGAAGACACGCCGATCGGAATGTCTCATAGTCACCACCTTGCCTATGATCAGCAACCAATGCCTCTGTCAATCCTGCAAACATATTGTTCAGGTCTACAGATAAGCGTCTACCCTGTAAAGCATTGTTTCTTTTCTTGTATATAGCTTCTCTCTGAATATTCATTACATCATCATACTCAAGCAGCCTTTTTCTTATTCCGAAGTTATTTTCTTCTACTTTTTTCTGAGCCCGCTCAATAGATTTACTCACCATTGAGTGCTGGATGACTTCTCCTTCTTGATGCCCCATCTTGTCCATCATTTTAGCAATACGCTCTGATTGGAAAAGACGCATAAGGTTGTCTTCAAGACTTACATAAAATTGCGAGCTTCCTGGATCTCCCTGTCTACCTGCACGACCTCTTAACTGCCTGTCTACCCTTCTAGAATCGTGACGTTCTGTCGCTATAATGGCTAGACCTCCTGCATCTTTTACTTGTTGGGAAAGTTTAATATCGGTACCCCTACCGGCCATATTGGTGGCAATGGTTACCTTACCTGGCTTACCCGCTTCAGCTACAATTTCTGCTTCACGCTGGTGTTGCTTAGCATTAAGTACGTTGTGATTGATACCCTTCAGGTTTAGCATTCTACTCAGTAATTCTGATATCTCTACAGAAGTGGTTCCTACTAAAACCGGTCTTCCTTTCTGCGTAAGTACTTGTATATCATCGATAACAGCGTTGTACTTTTCTCTTGCCGTTTTATATACTAAGTCATCTTTATCATCTCTGACAATGGGTCGATTCGTAGGAATAACAACAACATCAAGTTTATAGATTTCCCAGAATTCTCCTGCTTCTGTTTCTGCCGTACCCGTCATCCCAGATAACTTATGATACATACGGAAATAATTCTGAAGGGTTACAGTCGCATATGTCTGGGTAAGGTTACCTACTTTTACACTTTCTTTTGCTTCTATAGCCTGGTGCAATCCATCAGAATATCGACGACCTTCCATCATCCTACCTGTCTGTTCATCTACAATTTTCACCTGGCCATCCATGACTACATATTCTTGATCTTTCTCGAACAAGGTATAAGCCTTAAGCAATTGACTGACCGAGTGTAGTCTTCTACTCTTTACAGAATAATCCTGGATCAGCATATCTCTTTCATCGGTAAGTTTTTTTCCTTCTTGCTCCTCTTGTGCAGCCAGTTCTTGCATCTCAAGTGCGATATCTGGCATTACGAAGAAATTAGGATCGTTTTCTCCCTTCGACAGAAACTCGACTCCTTTTTCTGTAAGCTCAACATTTCTGTTTTTTTCATCTATCGTAAACAATAGAGTATCATCCACAAGGTGCATCCGCTTACTCTGCTCCTGCATATAAAAGTTCTCTGCTTTCTGTAGAAGTACTTTTACACCATCTTCACTTAAAAATTTAATAAGCGGCCTATACTTAGGCATAGCTCTATGCGCCCTTAATAAGGACATTCCTGCATCTCCCTCTTCGTAGCTGCTATTCCCTTGCTTGAATAATTTTTTAGCTTCCGCCAGATAGTCTGTCGCTAATTTTCTCTGAGCACTGAATAATCTATCTACCTTAGGCTTGAGTGCATTGTATTCTTGTTCTTCTGACCCTTCTGGTACTGGACCAGAAATAATCAATGGTGTTCTGGCATCATCAACAAGAACTGAATCCACCTCATCTATCATAGCGAAGTGGTGCTTACGCTGTACAAGCTCCTTGGTTGATCGCACCATATTATCTCTTAGATAATCGAAACCAAATTCATTATTTGTTCCATAAGTGATATCGCAATTATAAGCTTTTTTACGTCCGTCAGAATGCGGTTTATACTTGTCAATACAATCGACAGTCAATAATAAAAATTCGAAGATTGGTCCTACCCATTCGCTATCTCGGAGTGCAAGGTAATTATTCACTGTAATTACGTGAACACCTAAGCCTGAAAGGCCATTAAGGTATGCAGGTAAAGTAGCTACTAAAGTTTTACCCTCACCAGTCATCATCTCTGCAATCTTTCCATCATGCAATACCATTCCACCAATCAATTGCACATCGTAG
>CALIQO010000497.1 GCA_938044055.1 uncultured Saprospiraceae bacterium | reverse complement strand
GGGCTTGGAATCTTAGTCATCAACAGGATGAACGAAGAAAGAGACCACGATGGTCATACCGATGATGAAGAAGTATAACCCATTATTATCCCTCACATAAAACAATAAGATATAGTGTACGACGATTCCTATCTCATAGGTAGAATTAAAGAAGGCAATTATGTTGCATATAACCTTCTTATAAAACGATACAACAAGTACGTATGGTCGATACTATATCAGATTCTGAAAAACAGAGAAGAGGTAGAAGAAGCGTATCAAGATACCTTCATGAAGGTTTATCGATCTCTGGAGCAGTACAATGATCAATCAAAATTTAGTTCTTGGCTGTATAAGATAGCGTACAATACAGGACTTGATTATGCTAAGAAAAGAAAAATCAGAACCATAGACATAGACAACGCATATGCTGTAGGAGAAGAAGCTAAGGTTATCGATGTTATGGAACGCAATAGCGTGAGAAAACAGCTAGAAATGTATTTAGAAAAGATTCCAGCTGATGAAGCTACCATTCTTAAACTATTCTATTTTCAAGAGATGTCTGTTAAGGAAGTAGCAGAAATATTAGAGATGACTGAAACCAATGTAAAAACTAAGTTGTTTAGATCTAGGAAGAAACTAGCAGAGCTTATAGCAAAAAACAACGATGAATTATTAATTTCATACAATGATGGAAGAGCATAAGTTAAAAGAACTCTGGGAAAAGATAGACCGTGGAGAAGATCCAGAGGCTTTACTGGGTGATGCTGAACTCCTTCCAGAAGACATAGAAAGAATGCAGACAATAGACCATATGTTGAAGCGGACTCCTCTTGTGGAGCCACCATCAGTACTGGATGACAATATTATGAGCATGGTTCTCAAGGAAGAAGTCGCCGACGATATTAAAGAGCCTAGTTTCATCCCTACTAAAGACAATATACTATCCTATGTAACCATAGGTTTCATGGGTATTCTTAGCATCGGTGTAATTCTAGGCATTGTCTTCAGAAGTAAATTAGAAGATTCTAGTGCTACATTCCCGCTTGATAGTTTCACTGGAAAGGCTACATATATTTATGCAATAGGGCTCGTTTTCCTTATGATTGTATTCTCATTTTTAAGTAATAACAATAAGACTACTACTGTAAAATAGAAGCCGTCTGCACCTGAATGACACCTCCCTCTTCACCAGTAATAAAACACACGATTTCCATATTTTCTATATTCCATTCTTCACGTAACTCTGCGATATCTATTGTCATTGTATAGTTCGATATATCTCCTATTTCGATATTTTCTGCTATAGGGTCACCTTCTATGGGAGTAGGAATATACCTGAGAACGTGGTTGTGTTCATAATCTAGAATCAACTTATCGACATCTTCTTGGGGGTCTACAATGCTGTTTTCCACTAAAAAGATATGAATGCTGATGTCTTGTAATTCTTCAATCGCAATGATGCCTGTAGAAACAAGGATTCCCTGATTATCAAGCGTAGCATCTACAACAAGGTCCGCCATATGAGGCTCTTGTAATTCCCTTTCTATGATCGGTTGCCACTGATCTTGCAATGGGTTAGGAACCATAGAAAAGAAGCCATCGTAAGATTTTCTGTCAATGACTGCTGAGGGTTTTCCCAGAAAAGGACGCCAGAACTCTTCCAGAAGAATGGCGGAAGGACTTCTTAAGTCTGCTTCACTTTCTGGTAATGGATCAGTCAGAAACTCTCCATGTACACTGACTACAACTACATTTTTTCCATAGATGGATTGTACCGATTCTAATCGGGCATTGCCGGAAGGGCAGTTAGGACATCTTACACCTGTAAGATCTTCTACAAGGACCGTTCTACCTGTTGTAGGAATCTCCAGCGGTGGTATAATAACCTCCTTCTCAGCACAACCGAGCATACATATCAATAGTCCTACTAGGATTTTTCTCATAATCGTATGTTGCTTGTCAATCTTATCCCACTAAACGCGGGTTCGAGTCGACATATTCCTCCTGTGCACACAATTCCTTCCACTTGCTTGACATATCTTACATTATATCTCATAGACCCATGATTATAGGTCAAGCCAAATGTAGGGTACAATATCTTCAATTTATTGCCATCGCTATCAACAGGTGATTCTTTTCCAGGATCGGTATTGTACATGCCAGAAGCCTCGAAACTTAATCTTCGAGAAACCGCAATCTCAGAAGACAGAAATAACCAACTCCCGAAATCCTGTTCTGTATCCATGTACTGCAATTCCATCTTGATGTTTCTTTTAGAATTGAATCTATATAGAAAATCCGCAAAACCTGTAACAGCTCTCACTCTAGGCACCAGAGGTTTTAATTGATATACTTCTTGATTGTAGTCTATGAACTGAAGCCCTGTACGCAATTGCCATTTTCTAGGAATCTTATAAAGGACAGACATATACAACTCAGTATAGAGTGGTGTCTGATCCAGTGTCTGTATATCTGATATGTTGAAATCCACTGACCATCTCTTGTCAATTTTATATTTGAAATCAGCTTGGAAAGCCCATTCACTTAAGTCTTGCGTGGCAGGACTATATCGAGACAATAGTCGATAGCTTAACTCTTGCGCCATCGGTGGAATAAAGCTTACAAGTCCTATGTTCTGTCGGTAAAGCGGATTGGTTCGGAAGTTAAAATTAGATGTTCTTTTTCCTTCTAAAGTAATTCCTAAGTTCCCGACAGAAAGCCCTAAACTGCTATAAAATACTGAGCCGAGCCGCTTCACATACTTACCGAAAACCTTTCTACCTGTAATTTCAGTCCGGATGGCTTGTGGGTCAAAAAAAAGTTCTCTTGATTTAATGGCCCATTCTGTATACCACGATATTCCCTTATAGGTAAGCGTATTAAATAGGTTTCCTAAGTAGACATTGAATCGGGGAAGTGTTCTATCTTCATCGATATACGTCCGTAATACATCCACAATTCCCGCCATATTCTCATCGGTCAATTGGCGGTTTATATATCCGATACCCGGAACAATGCTGACTGGATTGTCCTTTCCGAGTTCCCAGAAACCTTCCATCGAAACGCCTCTTATGACATTTCTATTAATGTCAAATTGTTCTTTCTGATAACCATAAATTCCTTTTACAGTGAGATAATCAGTCAGTCCGACATCTATTGCGCCTCCTATCAGTGCATTATCTATTAGCTGAGGTCTTTCTTCGTAGGAACGAAATATAATACCCGATCCGATCTGATCATAGATATATCCTACTTGCAGATCAATGTTGTTAAAGCTCTTAGCCAATCGAAATCTTCCTAAACCAGCATCGCTATAACTCCCAGTCGGGTTAAGTAAATTGCTATTCTGGAAAATGTCTCCCCTTAAATTGAGGCTATAACCCTTGTACGCAGCGTTGAAATTAATCCACCACTCTCCTCCTAGATGGTCTTCTTCATACTGAGGGATATCGGTTGCACCGATAACTGTATCTTCTATAAAGTAATTGACGTTCATGTCCACGCTACCAGACCACTGCAGCTTATCCTGACTGGATAGAGCGGTAAAAACGGCTAAAAGTGCTATAGTGACGAATCCTTTATACAATGAATATGAGGTTAATTATAGGTTAAACGATGACTTGAGAGTAATGATACGGCGAGTATTGGTATTATTTTAGTTGTAGCTTTATAGCAATTAATAGTGGGTTGCATATTAAATAACAATTTGATTTTAATTCACTTCTTGTTATAGTAGATTATAAAACCGTCCTTATCATGACAATGCAAATATTACAAATATTCCTTATAAGTTTTCTGGCATTCACTCCATTAAATGATTTAGATAAAAAATTTCCTGATGCTCAGTTAAAAACCCTAGAAGGAAAAGACGTAAATCTGTCTGAGTATATCGGAAAGGGAAAACCTGTTGTGGTATCGTTCTGGGCTACCTGGTGTAAGCCATGTAAGCAAGAGTTGGATAATATCGCGGAGATCTATCCTGACTGGCAAGAAAAATATGGCGTAGAAATTTTGGCTATCAATACGGATAACAGTAGGAGTCTCCGAAAAGTACCTGGACTTGTAAAAAGCAAGGGATGGGATTACACCATACTTAGTGACAGCAAACAGTCTATGATGAACCTCTTAGGTTTTCAAGCCATACCACAGACCTTCCTACTTGATGGAGAAGGAAATATTGTCTATTCTCATTCTGGTTACGCCGAGGGAGATGAGGACGAACTAGAAGAAAAGATTGCTGCTTTAAAGTAGTTATCCGTTATTAAGATCCGAGAAAACAAGTACGACTTATTGAGTTTTTACTGAAACTAACGATGCGCCCAAGCAGGTCAGAAGACGTGTTACCTTCCTAGAATAAAAACGGCTGGGCGCTTGTGATATTTATCTGCATCTATCTTTTTCCAAGATTTAACAGGATGGGTATTTATCTCCTGTGTCGTTTCTTGAATATCTACAGCGACACACAACTTAATGTCTGCTTGGATGTGCTGTGTACAAGCCTTGATCATCGATCCATTTCGATAAGGTGCTTCTATGAAGACTTGGCTTTCGCTGTGTTTCTTGACATCTGACTCTAACTCTCTCAGTTTAGCCTTAAGCTGTGGAGGTTTTACAGGAAGGTAGCCATGAAACCGGAACCGCTGGCCATTCATGCCAGACGCCATAAGTGCAAGTAAGATAGAAGAAGGCCCGACAAGTGGGCTTACTGTAATGTTGTGATTATGAGCCCATGCGACAACCTGAGACCCAGGATCGGCAATACCGGGACATCCAGCTTCTGAAATTATTCCTATATCTTGATTAGATGCATGTTGTTTCAAAAAATCCAACACCTCTAGCCATTCTGTATGCTTACCCATTTCTATGAAATGCATATCGTCTATGGACGTAGGGTGATTTATCTTTCTTAAGTATCTACGCGCTGTTCTGATTCTTTCAACAATAAAGTAGCTGATGTTATGTAATATCAGTCGTGTATCCTCCGGAATAGAAGCTACACTTTCTTCTACTATAGGACATGGTATGAGATATATGGACATGGGTGTAAATATATAGTGAAACTAATCCACGTAATAATGATAATGATTTCTATTTTAGTTCTAAGTCTATGAATAGCAACATTGAAAATAAAATCCATGGAATGTAAAAAACATCTTTTCTCAATCGACGATCATGTAACATACCTTAATACAGGTTACATGTCCCCTTCCATGAAAGCCATGGATGAGGCTGGAAGACTAGCTGTAAATAGAAAAAGCAAACCCTACCTTTTCACAACTGAAGATTTTTTTAATCCTGCTATGGAGGTTAAAAAATTATTTTCCCGTTTAATCCATGCTCCTTCTTACAATCAGATTGCATTAATCCCATCTGTGTCTTATGGCCTCGCATCTATCACTCGTAATATAACTTTACTTCCTTATGAGGAAGTACTGGTTGTAGAAGATCAGTTTCCTAGCAATATATATCCATGGACAAGATTACTCGATGGTGATACTGCTAGGCTTAAGATAATCGGCCCTGACTCCATCCAGAGAGGAAAATCATGGAACAAGAATATACTCCACAGCATCAATGAAAAAACCAAAGTAGTTGCTTTACCCCATGTCCACTGGTCAGAAGGAATCATCTATGATCTTGTAGCCATCAGAAAAAAGTGTGACGAAATGGATGCACGACTTATAATAGATGGCACCCAATCGGTCGGAGCACTACCCTTCTCAGTACAAGACATCAGACCTGATGCACTTATATGCGCTGGCTATAAATGGCTGATGGGTCCTTATAGCCTCGGTTGTGCTTACTATAGTGAAAAGTGGAACGATGGAATTCCTATAGAAGAAAATTGGTCACACAGAAAAGACAGTGATGCCTTTTCTAAATTAACAGATTATCAAGATGCTTATAGACCAGGTGCTGCTAGATATTCTGTGGGAGAATCCAGTAATTTCGTTTTGTTGCCGATGATGCAGATGGCGCTCAACACACTTATGGAATGGGGGCCTAAGAATGTACAATCTTATTGTCGAGGGCTCAGTAAAGATGTCTGGGAATCGTTACCTGAAATAGGTTTTACGCCTCCAGATGAAGGTGCTGCTAGTCATTTATTCGGGATAAAAATTCCAGACGATGTGGATATTAATACTTTAAGCGCATTTCTAAGAAATGAAAATATATACGTATCCATGCGTGGAAGATATATCCGAGTAAGTCCGTGGATTGTCAATGAGCAAAAGGATTTATTAAAGCTAAAAGATACCTTGGTTCGTTTTACGAAGGATGTGATGTCCTGAGGTAGAAGTCTTGTTTCCTTCATTGCTAAATGCTAAAATACACTTTCTCAAAAACCTTAAAGAAAATAAAAAAGGACCCTCCGACAATCAAGGCGATTAAGACGATGTACGCTCTTCTTTAAGAAAGTCAGGTCGGCATTACTAGGGAAAACACGACCGTCGAAGAAGTCCTTTTTATAATGAAGTCATATTAACATACATGCTATTAAACAACTTCTTTTTCATTACGCGCAAGTAATTTTCTACACATTATGTTTCGTTCACTCATACATATATATACCTGATATAATCTCTGAAAATTTACTTGCATTTATTATTGATTTAAAACAACGACAACTGGCTTCTCTTACTCATCTCATACAAGTCTAGATTGTATGAAAAAGGTTGTTCTTCCATCAAGAAAAGACGTCTCGCTAAGTCAAACTGCTGGTGAATAATATCAGCGATAATACCCGATCCTTTCATCCGTTTTCTCAGTTGACTGTTACCGAGCTTTCCTCCATGTAAAGACTTAATTTTATTCAGCACCTTAGACCTGCGGTCTGGATAATGATGTCCCAACCAATCCGAAAAAATTTCAGCAACATCTCCATTTAATCGCACAACAATCTGCTTGACCGTGCGTGCTCCTGCTTCTGCAACTTTCTTAACGAGAGGGATAATGTCTTGATCATTTAGTCCAGGAATAATCGGTGCAGCAAGCGCTGTAACTGGAATTCCTTGATCTGTAAGTGCCTTTATCAACTGAAGTCGCTTGTTAACACTAGCTGTTCTAGGTTCAAGTTTTTGTCTCAACTTATCATCTAGTGTATTTATAGATACAGCTACATGTACAAGATTGTGCAAGGCCATATTCTTAAGAATGTCCATGTCTCTCAGAATAAGGCTGTTCTTAGTTATAATGCTTACCGGGTGCTTGTGCTTCCAGAAAACTTCTAGCAGTCTTCTTGTTATCATAAACTTCTTCTCTATGGGTTGATAACAGTCTGTATTTCCAGATAACATGATGGGCTTCGCCGTCCAGGATTTTCTAGATAAGGCCTTATCTAAAAGTTCTGGTGCATTGCGTTTAACCATAATCTGGGTTTCGAAATCTAGTCCAGCACTGTATCCCCAGTAAGGATGTGTGTTGCGTGCATAACAATACGCGCACCCATGCTCACACCCTTGGTATGGATTGATGCTATACTCGCCGGGGACATCAGGGCTGGTAATCTTATTCAAAATAGATTTAGCATCTACTTCAATTATATTGGTTCTAAGCTTTCCTTCTTCTTTTTCGTCTTTAAATAAGAACGGTTGCTTAGATCTTATCTCACTGAGGAAAGGGTTGTGTGGGTTCAGTTGAGCTCCTCTTCCTTTTACTGTAATTTGCATATGTCGTTATTTTCGTCAATTATACGATGAAAAAGCCGACCAATATAGAAACAATATTTTAATGAGTCAAGGATCAGTAGAAAAATATTTGCCGGAAGGCTATAGATAATGAGGTAAAGGAAGGAAGCTCTGTGTATATTGAAGCCTGTCAACAATTGAAACAATATGAATAAACAATACGATGTAGTTGTCTACGGAGCATCTGGATTTACAGGGAGATTGGTTGCTGAATACTTGCACAACCGATATGGAGACACACCCTTGCGATGGGCTATGGCTGGAAGAAATGAAGAGAAACTTAAAAAAGTCAGACAAGATATAGGATGCGATGCCCCGATTATCATTGCCGATTCTAAAGATAAGACAGCACTAGATAAGATGACAGCACAGGCTAAAGTGATCTGCACAACCGTAGGACCCTATGCTAAGTATGGGAGTGACCTACTTGCATCTTGTGTAAATCATTCTGCACATTACTGTGATCTATCTGGAGAAGTCCCATGGATGAGAAGGATGATAGACAACCATCACGAAGCGGCAGAGGCAAAGAAATTGAAGATTGTACATTCTTGTGGATTCGATTCTATTCCTTCAGACTTCGGTCTATACTACCATCAGGCCCAAGCCAAAGAAAAATTAGGCGCATACTGTTCCAGTGTAAGCATGCGTGTAAGAGCTATGAAAGGTAAGTTCAGTGGAGGAACACTAGCCAGTGGTCAGAATGTAATCGCAGAAGCGATTAAGGATAAATCTATCTGGAAAGTACTGACTGACCCTTATGGCTTAAATCCGCCTGGAGAGAGAAAGGGAAATGACCGGAGAGACTTAAACAAGGTGGAATACGATGATCAGTTTAACTCCTGGATAGCACCATTCGTTATGAGTAACATCAATACTAAAATTGTAAGAAGAGGACATGCCTTGCGCGGTTATCCTTATGGTTCTGATTTCCAATACGATGAAGCAACCCTGACCGGAAAAGGATGGAAAGGTAAAATGAGTGGGAAAATGATGCACACCGTAACTGGATTGGTTATGGGGCCTAAGCCAGGTACCCTGATGAGAAAAATCGTGGATAAGTTTCTTCCCGATCCGGGAGAAGGACCATCACCAGAAGAAAGAAAGAATGGTTACTATAAGTTACTCTTTAAAGGAAAAACAGAGAAGGGAGATACCCTCGCCACTCAGATGACAGGAGATATGGACCCTGGATATGGCTCTACATCTAAGATGCTAGGAGAGGCGGCCGTATGTCTGGCTCTGGATCAAGAAGATCTGCCTTCTTGTTATGGTGTGGTTACACCAGTGGCTGCGATGGGAGATGTGCTCTTGAATCGATTGGTCCAGAATGCTGGCTTAACTTTCTCGGTTAAGTAATAAAGTGGTCATAATTCTCAATAATTTGTTATTGTCTTTTTACTTTCGGATCAAATAGAAAAATCATGCGGAAACTAAGAATGGGAATGGTCGGTGGAGGCCAGGGAGCTTTTATCGGAGGCGTACACAGAATGGCAGCAGCAATAGACGGCCAGATAGAACTGGTATGTGGTGCATTTAGCAGTAATCCGGAGAGAAGCAAAAACAGTGGAAAAGAATTATTCCTTCCTGAAGACAGAGTGTATGGCTCCTTCGAGGAGATGATTTTAAAAGAAAAAGAATTACCAGCTGATAAGCGCATGGATTTCATTTCTATTGTTACGCCTAATCATGTTCATTTTCCTCCTGCTAAGTTGGCGCTAGAAAATGGATTCCATGTTATCTGCGACAAGCCCATGACTTATAATTTAGAAGAAGCATACGCTTTAAAAAAGATAGTTGAGTCTTCGGGACAGATATTTGCCTTGACGCATAATTATACCGGATATCCTATGGTGAAGCAAGCCAAGGCTATGATCGCTGCAGGAGATATCGGGAAGGTGAGAAAAATTGTTGTTGAGTATCCGCAAGGATGGTTGTCTACCTTTCTAGAAGGTACCGACCAGAAGCAAGCAGCCTGGAGAACAGATCCTTCGCGTTCTGGAATCGGAGGCTCTCTCGGAGACATCGGAACCCATGCCGAGAATCTTGCAGAATATATTACGGGATTAAAGATTACCCAGATGTGCGCAGATGTCGGCATTGTTGTTCCTGGAAGACAACTCGATGACGATACCAATATCTTATTGAAGTTCGAAAACGGCGCTAGAGGAATTCTTTCTTGTAGCCAGATATCAGCTGGAGAAGAAAATGGCCTCAACATCAGAATCTATGGAGAGAAAGCAGGTTTATATTGGTTGCAGATGGAACCCAATACCCTTGTTGTAAAACACCTAGACAAACCGACTGAAATTATAAGGACCGGAGTAGGCGCCTTGTATCCCGAAGCACAAGCCCATACAAGAATACCTGCTGGCCATCCAGAAGGTTACTTAGAAGCTTTCGCAAATATTTATCGAAATTTCGCAAAATGCGTGCAAGCAAGACTAGAAGGAAAAGAAGTAGATCCTATGTACAACGATTTTCCGACCGTAGATGATGGTGTACGTGGAATGGAATTCATCTATCATGCCATAGCTTCTGGCAAGACAGAACAAAAATGGTACACCATGTAGTTCTGGATTGTTATCCATTATAAAGTAACTGTATTTCTATTAACAATTAGTGCCACAAGTAGTCGGCTCCTATCATAAACGAATTGATCCCGCCATTAGGCAATTGGATTTCCCCATTGCTGATGTGTCTAAAACCCACAGAGAACCCCCATCGATCTTGCTCATACCTCAGGAATAGTTGATTGTTAAAAAGGAATCCACGGATCTGTCGGTCAATATCTGCACCCATATAGTAAGGACCAGAACCGAGTTCTATATTCCAGGATCTATAATGATAACCCAGTCCCAGATTTAACCCTACTTCGAAGCCACTATTCTTTATTTCAGAATCTGGTGAAGGCAGATAGCGTGAAACTAGCATACCAGGCTGAAGAAAATAAAACACCTTCCCTTCTTGTTTGAAAGATTTTCTAAAAGTATATACCCCTCCTAGCCAACTATAATCATAAGATACCTTGATAAAGTCTGATGTCCCCCCTAACAGGGATATTCTATGTTTAGAAAAAGGTGAATCCTGAGAAATGGTTTCTGCCGGAATCAACCATTGAATAGAAAGCAATAGAAAAACAACTACAGACAGTCTATCCTGTCGTGTCAAAATCCAATATCTTAATTTCTACACGTTGATTCTTCTGCCGTCCGAAAGCTGTCTTATCTGAAGCAATCAGGTTGCGCTTGCCATATCCTTTAAATTGCAATCTACTGGGACTTATTCCTTTCTGAGATAGATAGGTGGCAACCAACTTAGCTCTATCTTCAGAAAGTTCATCACAGAAACTATCTTGGCACCTACCATTGGTATGACCGCCGATCTCGATTACTATGTCTCTGTAATATTCTAAGAAAGTGTAGATTTCATCTAGCACTTGATAGGATCGCTGATCAAGAGATGCTTTATCTGCTGGGAAATAGAGATTTTTGATTTTGAAAACTTGGCCTTTCTTAAGCTTTTTTCGATCGAGCTCAACCATGATTTTAGGCTTATCCGGTTTAGGTTTAGGTTCTGTAACTGTTACATCTGTGTTTGCAGATGGTTTTACAGATTCAGGCTCTGTTTTCTTTCTTCTCTTATGAGGAGGAACCACAACTTTTTTCTGAGCAGGTTCTGCTGCTGCAATAATTTCTTCTGGCTCTTCTCCTGGACAAGGCTTTATAACAATATCGCTGGCGTTATCTATAAGTATATGGCCATTATATGGAAACAGGACAGGCGTTTTATAAAAAGCTTCTAGGGTAAAATATCTGTGATTGAATCCCGGTTTTATATCGAATGTATATTCCGCCCATTCATCGTTACGGATCGGTACAGATTCAGCGAGTAATTCTCGTTGGTTACAGAATCCAGACCCTCCCCATATCCGCAATACAACGGGTTCTTGGTAGTTCTCCATCTTATTCTGCCCTTTCAATTCAATGGATCTTCTGGTTAAGCTTACATATTGAGACGATCGCATGAGATAAATCGAAAATGTATAGCACTTATCGGCTTTAATGGGAGTACTCAATCTCTGTGTTATAGATTCCCATGAATCGTTGTCTCTTACCACAAGGCCTACATATGTATTTCCATCAGAAGGCATGGATACATTCTCCCATGCTCGGTTATCAGGGTGTACATCAGGAGGTGTTTCTCCTGGAAAGAAAACCAATCCGCAATCTCTCCATCCGTTCAATACGAAGTTGTCTACTCCTTTTCTAGGGATGCCTTCGAAGGATGAATTAATTACCTCGATGGTTCCATCTTGCCCAGAGAGTGGGCACATAAAAAAGTAAACAAGTAATCCGATAAGGAATCTAAAAGTCATCATATTCAGCATTGAGTCGAATGATCAATATACTGCATTATAACAACGAAATAAAGTTCATATGTCGAAATAAAACACTTTTAAGTCTCTTTTAACGTGGTCACAGCCCTTCTATTTAAAGGCGTTAAGGCCTGTAACGTCCATTCCAGTAATCAGAAGATGGATGTCATGTGTGCCTTCATAAGTAAGAACCGTCTCTAGATTCATCATATGACGCATAATCGGATACTCATTAGTAATTCCCATTCCTCCGAGAATCTGTCTAGATTCTCTAGCTATCTCTAGCGCCATATGTACATTGTTACGCTTAGCCATTGAGATCTGAGCAGGGCTTGCATTTCCATCATTGGCAAGGGTTCCTAATCGCCAGGCGAGCAATTGTGCTTTAGTAATTTCGGTTACCATCTCGGCTAACTTCTTCTGCGTCAGCTGGAACTGTGCAATCGGCTTGCCGAATTGTTCTCGTTGCTTACTGTATCGAAGTGCCGTGTCATAGCAGTCAAGAGCAGCTCCGATTGCTCCCCAAGCGATGCCATATCGAGCCTTAGACAGGCAAGATAGAGGTCCCTTAAGTCCCTTTACTCCTGGCAACACATTCTCCGCCGGAATGTAGACATCTTCGAAAACCAGCTCTCCTGTAATAGATGCCCTTAACGACCATTTTCCATGAATCTCTGGCGCAGAAAACCCTTCCATGTCTTTTTCTACAATGACACCAGTGATGGCTCCGTCTTCATCTTTGGCCCAGACAACAGCAACATCTGCTATGGGAGAATTAGTGATCCACATCTTAGCGCCGTTCAACAGGTATCCGTCTCCTTTCTTTTTCAAGTTGGTAACCATGCCTCCAGGGTTAGAACCATGATCGGGTTCTGTAAGGCCGAAACATCCTATGTATTCTCCAGAACCTAGCTTAGGAAGATACTTCATCTTCTGTTCTTCCGAACCGAATCTATAGATCGGATACATAACCAGAGAACCTTGCACAGAAGCCATAGAACGGATACCAGAATCTCCTCGTTCCAACTCTAACATAATGATTCCATAAGCAATCTCATCCATACCTCCTCCACCGTACTTCACTGGTAAGCTCGGCCCGAAAGCGCCTATATCAGCAAGCCCCTTAAACAGATGTTCTGGACATTCTGCTTTCTCAGCGTATGCTTCTATGATAGGGCTTACTTCTTTCTTTACCCATGCACGGACTGCATCACGAGCAAGGATATGGTCTTCAGAAAGCAAAGCATCTATCTGGTAGTAATCGTGATGCTGGTATAAGTCGGTTTTAACAGACTTCATGGATGAATCGATGGTATCTTTCATACAAAATTATATAGGTAAGAATAATGCTGTAAAGGTAAG
>CALIQO010000496.1 GCA_938044055.1 uncultured Saprospiraceae bacterium | reverse complement strand
CAAGTAGATGGTTCTGTTACAAGAAAAGGTGAAGGTACAGGTATAGGCCTTTCGCTAGTAAGAGAATATATACTCCTTATGGGTGGTGAGATTTCCGTAAAAAGCAAAGTGGGTGTAGAAACTGAATTTACAATCTTACTGCCCATAACCAACGAAGCTCCTCTAGAAAAGAAAAATACAATCTCTTCATCTAAACCCATTATTCAAGAAAATGAAGTTGTTGTCTCGGCACCTGCTATTACTCAAAACGCAATCATTCAGGATAATGGAAAATCAACCTTATTGCTGATTGAAGACAATCCAGATGTTGTAACCTATGTCGAATCTTGCTTACAATCCACCTATAACATACTTGTCGGTAATAATGGACAGGAAGGAATAGAAATAGCCCTCGAGTATATCCCCGACATCATTGTGTCGGATGTAATGATGCCGATTAAAGACGGATTCGAAGTTAGCCAAACCCTCAAAAGCCACCAGCTTACAAGCCATATTCCGATTATACTTCTTACAGCTAAGGCAGATATGGATAGTAGACTTACTGGAATTGATCGTGGCGCTGAAGCATATCTAACCAAGCCGTTTAGCAAAGAAGAATTGTTGTTAAGATTGAAAAAACTAATTGAATCTAGAAAGGTGCTGCAAGCATACTATCTTTCGTTGAGTGGTCAAGCCAGCGTTGAACCAAAACCGGAAGAAGGCTCACCAGCAGAAAATGAATTCGTATTAAAACTCAATGAAGTAGTTAATGCCCAGCTCAGCAACACAGATTTTTCAGTAGAACAATTCGCCAAAGAAATCGGTATGAGCAGTTCACAATTTCACCGCAAAGTTTCTGCTGTTACAAGTCTATCCCCTAATAAGTATATAAGACACATCCGTCTTTCTAAAGCACAGTCTCTTCTTAGAAGCAGTGACATTCCTATTAATTCAATTGCTTATGATACGGGTTTTAATGATCCAGGATATTTCAGCAGAGTATTCAAAAAAAAATATGGAGTTACACCTGTTGAGTATCGATCCGGTGTAAAGGTTTAATATATTTCTTATCAGGTATTATTGACAACATCCAAGGAATTATGGACAATGGTTGTGAACCTTACAACCTTTATTTTTGTATCATAATCATTAAGGAATAATATTATGACACATACAGCAACAAGGACCACCATCGATTATAAAACATATTTCGAAAAGGCTATCGATTATAAAGTTTATAAGGAAAACTTCCAGGCTGAAATTGCTTCTGGAGATAATAGCGATTATGCACAATACTTGCCTCAGAACTGGCAGCGTCAATCCCGTCTAGATCGGAAATTAAAATTGTCAGAAACACTTACTTCCACTTTAGAAAATCTCAATGATAATTATAAATGGCTTGTCATCACAGAGCACTGGTGCGGAGATGCGTCACAGATCAATCCAGTTATCTTTAAGGCAGCAGAATTAAGCAAAGGAAAAATCGATTTGCGTTTTATCTACAGAGATGAAAACGAAGCATTGATAGATGCACACTTAACCGATGGCAGGAGCAGATCGATTCCTATCCTTATCCAACTAGATGAGAATTATGAGGTAGTTGAAACGTATGGCCCGCGTCCTGCAGAAGCACAGAAATTGGTTATGTCTATTCTGAAAGAAGGGGGATCTTATTCCATCCCGGTTCACACTTGGTATGCTAAGGATAAGCAGAAGTCGATACAAGAAGACCTGATGAAATTATTAAGTGAATAGCTGATCAATAATCTATATAGAAGAAGATCCACTTACTATTTTCCCTATCCTGAACCTATAAAATAAACTTCATAGTAAAAAAGACCTCTCTGAGGTCTAACTATGTTAGAAGAATCATAGTCCCATCTTCACATGACCTCAGAGAGGTCACACTATCTATTCTTGTCTTAAAGGATTAAACAGAATAAACTCTTAAAAGTATACTTCCTTATTATTTGATTTCCTAGTAGCCCTGATCTATACACTACACTTCATTACACACTTCTTCTTAAAAGCATAAAGCCCGGTTTATAAAGATTAACTACATTTAACTACAGTAAAGAACGACGCAAGCTCTATGAAGAAATATATAGTCTCAGCTAAGGAAGAAACAGTAACGCTAAACATCACCCAAGCAGAAATGCCCACTCCCCGATCTACAGAAGTATTGGTAAAGTGGTATGCGACTAGTTTAAATTATCACGACTACTTAGTGGCTATAGGAGCCATACCTGTTTCAGAAAATCGAATCCCCATGTCGGATGGAGCAGGAATAGTGGAAGCAGTCGGTGATCAAGTAACTACATGGAAACCCGGAGATAAAGTTATGTCTCTCTTTTTTCCTAACTGGCACAACGGGGAAGCATCGCTTTCAGCCATAAGTCAGATATCAGGAGAAACCTGCGATGGATATATGACAGAGTACAGTTGTCTTGATGAAAATCAAGTTACTGCGATTCCAGAAGGATATACTTACGAGGAAGCGGCTACGCTACCTTGTGCGGGTCTTACTGCTTGGAATGCCCTGATGCATCCATCTCCCATAACCTCTGGAGAAAAAGTCTTGATAGAAGGCACCGGAGGCATGTCATTACTTGCCTTACAGGTTGCACTGGCAGGTGGTGCTCAAGTGTACGCAACTACATCTTTACAAGCCAAAGCAGAAAAACTTCTTTCCCTAGGTGTCCAGAAAGTCTATAACTATAGAGAAGATGAAAGGTGGGGAAGAACCATCTATAAAGAAACAGGCGGCATGGATAGAATACTGGATGTAGGAGGTGGATCGACAATGGGGCAGTCTATAGAAGCGGCGAAGGTTAATGGCCACATTGTCTCTATCGGAATTCTCGGAAATGGCAGAAAAGGAACAATAACTTTTCCTAAGCTATTTTTTAAATTTCTAACCCTTCGTGGAATCGCTGTAGGCAGTAGGTCCATGCAAGAAGCCATGGTGGAATTTATAAACCAACATAATGTCAAGCCTATTATAGACAACAAGAAATTTACATTCGAAGAATTAAAAGAAGCTTTCTCTTATCAGAATAGTGGACAGCAATTCGGTAAAATAGTAATAACGTATTCCTAACGGAAGTAGGTAGAAATATAATCCTTGATTTCTGTCCAGTCACTGACTAGTAATACAACTGCAACCAGACATAAGAATAGCATGACCACCTTAAAGTTGTTCCACATCTTATCGGTTCTTTCCCTTCTACTTTTATACCGCCGTCTTCCTGAGTAGGACATATTCTATATTGATTTATTGAGATACTTCTTAATCACCTTACCCTGGGTCAAGTATAGTATTCCTAAAAACAAGACAAATATCGACATTCCTAGGAATACCTTCTGGATATCGCCTGATAAAAATGATTTAGCATAGATGGTTGTCACAATTGTTACTAAGGTAATCCCCATAATGAAGAAAATATCTCTGACTGGGTACTTAATCGGATAGTGCTTCTGTCCCATAATATAACCCATGAATAACATGGTTCCAAAACAGGCCAATGATGCCCAGGCACTCGCTATGTATCCCAGCCTCGGCAAGAAGAACATACTTATCAAGAGGGTTATTATAGCGCCAGTTACACCTATCACAGCACCATAAATGGTTTTATCTGATAGCTTGTACCAGATAGATACATTGTAATACAGACCGAGGAATAAGTAAGAAAACAACAAGATCGGAATGATGTCCTGAGGTCCTCGATAGTTCTCTCCGACTATCAATATCACTACTTCCTGGAAGGCCACGATTCCTACCA
>CALIQO010000495.1 GCA_938044055.1 uncultured Saprospiraceae bacterium | reverse complement strand
GATATGCTGTCATGCTTGGAGCAATAACAATCTATAGAAGTTTAAGTAATTCTTCTTCTAAATTTCTGCGCGGATTAAGCGCAGCAATTTTCCCATCCCTATCGATAAGAAAGGTTCGTGGAATGCTTCTTACACCATATTTCGCTGCTGCACTTGAATCCCATTTCTTAAGATCACTTACATGTGTATTCCATTCCAGTTGATCTTTTTCTATAGCAGCGAGCCACTTGTCTTTACTACTGCTCTTAAATTGCGCTACTTTTTCAGCAGAACCTAGACGCTGTTCTGTTCTCCCATCTACACCATCTAGAGATACGCTGAATACTGTAAATCCTTGATCCTTGTATTTTTTATAAGTCTTTACAACGTTAGGGTTTTCTCTTCTACAAGGTCCACACCAGCTGGCCCAGAAATCTAGGAGTACAATTTTTCCTTTTAAGTCGCTTAATTTTCTCGTTACACCATCTGGATCTGCCTGAGCGATTTCAGGAGCTTCTTCTCCGATCCTAACTTTCTGAGTTGCTTTTTCTCGCAGATAGGTCTTGTATACTTGATCTGCATACTTCTGGTATTCTGCACCCATATCGTAAGTAGGATACTTCTCTTTCAAGTTTTTAGAAACGGTGAGGTGGGCTTCAGCATACTTCGTATTAGAACCCATGGTTCTTAAGGCAAGAAGAAGACCGAGTAAAGGATCTGCATTCTGTGCTTTCATTACCACATCCTCTATTCTTATATTCTTGTTTCTATAATCTGTCATAGACTGTACATACTCAGATGTCAAGTCAGAACCGGATACCGTATAACTGTCTTTATTGAGATCTTCAGTTGTTCCTGTAAGGACGACTTCAGATTCATTCCCATCGAGAATGAGGTGGCCTGTTCTAGCTCCAGCTCTTACTCCATACAATCCTGGCGCAAGACCATCTGGGAAGTTGAACTTAAATTTCCCGCTTCCATTGCTCTCTGCTTTATCTAGAATGTTCTTAGTCTGTAATTCTATTTTATCGAAGAAAATAGTCACGTTCTCTGCGTCTGATATTTCTCCAGTTATCGTTGTCCCTGTAGGAGTCGAGCATGATGCTAGAGTCAGAGCAAGGAATAAAATGTAGTAACTTATATGTTTCATATCTAGATTATTAAGTAATTGCGATAATGGTTTCGCTTACGCAAATGCTAATATATACTGCAAAAATAGTATATGTATGTAAAATTTCAAACTTAAGTTTTAACTAACAATTAGCCAGATTATTATCTGAAATTGCAATTAATCATAATAACGGCATGTTTTAGGACGATTATTTAGGCATTTCCCTGATTATCAATGCTTAATAAGCCGCAATATATAGCTGATTGAGTTGATCGGATAAAACGAGTTGTCTAAAGAAAACCTTATTTTATAAGGTAGTTTATAGCAAAAAATAAGATGAGGTATATCCACAACCCATCCAGGTAATGCCAGTATATATTAAGAAGATTAAGTTTTCTTCGCTTGCTATCGTCGGTGAAGTATATAAATACACTTACGGGCGTTTTCATCTTACGATATGCCGTAATGATAAACATTAATAGAAAAGGGATTCCTGCCACAACATGGGCTAAGTGTAATCCTGAAATTACATATAGGTAAGAAGCCATATTACTGTAATCGATGAAGATGTCTTGGTTGCTGAGTTGATACCAAGCAAGAACTTGTGCTCCGAGAAAGCAGAATGTCAGAAACAAAGTGCCTAAAAGAGCCAATCTATATTTAGCGGTATTGTCTTCTAAATAGGCGCGCTTGGCTAGGATAAGTGTCCCACTACTGGCTAAAAGGATACCAGTATTCCAGTAAAATAAGGATGGTAGGGAGACCGGCGGAATATTCTGTTGAATGCGATTGTACAAGTAGGCTCCAGAAAAACCAAGGAACAATGCTGTAATTCCAGCTAAGAGTAAGAACATCACTATATACGATGGGTGTATTAAATAATTTCTATCTGGATGCTTAACTCCTTGCCTAGGTGTCATCGTGTATGGTTACATTTATTCTGAAACATGAATTGTTGTAGATAGTTTTAAAAGATGCGGGATTGTAAGATTTTTTATTTAGAGTTGTAGAATGAAAGTACAAAAATTAAAAACCTTAAGGACGGCCCATGTATATGAACATGGAGATTGGAATAAGGATGTTAAGCATCTATGGATAGTTGCACATGGATATGGGCAGACTGCAGAAAGAATCATTAAAAAGTTTGATGTACTGGGTTCTGATCATTTCATTATTGCACCAGAAGGCCTGAATAAATTCTACTGGCACGATGAGAAAAGAACCCACAGTGCGACCTGGATGACTTCTAGACATCGGTTAGATGAAATTTCCGATTATTGTGATTACTTGGATCAAGTACTGGAAATCTATGGAGCAAAGGTGGAATCACCACCTATTCTATTGGGCTTCAGTCAAGGAGCATCTACAATCTATAGATGGTTAAAAGCGAGAAACCCTAGTATAAAAATGTTGATAAACTGGGCAGGGTGGATTCCAGATGACATTGATTTAAGTACGCTCTCAGAAAAGCTGGATGATGATAATCACCACATGATCTACGGCCTTCAAGATGAATTTTTGACTGCTGATAGACTTAAGGTCCTTAAGGGCTTATACCTAAAAAACCAGATTACACCTACTTTTCATACTTTCGAAGGAAGCCATAGAATTCCTAGAAAAGAACTTTCAGATCTTGTTAATGTTATTAATATATGATCGTAACAGTAGAAATAAGCCATTATCCATTGCAGGAAACCTATGAGAAACCCATTCTCTCTTTTATACAAGATTTAAAGCATCCTACTGTTCTTGTCAGAACGACTGCGATGAGTACCTATGTTAAAGGGGACATCAATGATGTATTTGACAGAATTAAGGCAGCTGTTTCTAGTTCGTCGAAAGAAGCTCCAATAAGTTCGACGGTATTTAAATTGATACCTAAGGACCTTCCTATAGAAGATGGATACTTGGAGTATTAAGATGGGAAATTATAGATTGTGATTTTAATGCATTCATATCTTCGGCACCTGATATTTCGTTTTAGTGGCCCTTCCGTTTTTACATATATATCTAAAAATTGCGAAAGTTTTGTTCCTTAAAATTTGATTGATAAGATTAGACAAGACTGCCATTTAATACATGTTATTCTACTATGAATCAACAGTTCTAAATAGAAATATACAGTTCATCCTTCCAGATTGACAGTTCATCATTATTCACTGTTTAGAGCTGAGTCTTACGTATAGATTTGTTCTGTACGTAAAACAATAATCATGAAAAACACTTTATTAATCATCATTTTTTCGTTCTTACAACTATCCTTATTTGCGCAAGCGGGACAGACGGTAAAAGGCACCGTTATAGACAAGGATTCTGATTTTCCTATGATTGGAGCCAATGTTACCTTGACAACCGTGCAGGGAGACTTGCATGCAACAACCAACATAGATGGCGTATTTCGAATTCCTGGAGTCGTGCCTGGCAGACACATATTGCAGATATCTTTTTTAGGTTATGAGGCGGTAACCATACCTAATGTAGTTGTCACTTCTGGAAAAGAAGTAGTAATGGATATCTCTATGGAAGAATCTCTGGTAAGCCTAGATGAAGTAGTTATTACGTCTAAGGTAGATAAAGACAAGACCATCAATGAGATGGCTTCAGTAAGCGCGAGAACCTTTTCTCTAGAAGAAGTTACTAGATATTCTGGCGGAAGAAACGATGCGAGTAGATTGGTTAGTAATTTTGCAGGAGTAAGTACAGCAGATGATTCTAGAAATGATATTGTCATCCGGGGGAATTCTCCGACAGGTGTATTATGGAGATTAGAAGGAATTCCTATTCCTAATCCTAATCACTATTCTACCTTAGGAACTACCGGTGGGCCAGTCAGTGCGCTTAATACCAACCTCCTTAAGAATTCAGATTTTCTTACCTCTGCCTTTCCAGCTGAATATGGGAACGCAACCTCGGGGGTGTTCGATGTAGGATTTAGAAATGGAAACAAAGACACCTACGAAATGACTTTTCAATTAGGTGCATTTAGTGGAATAGAAGCTATGGCAGAAGGCCCCATGTATGGAGGCGGAGACAATTCATTTTTGATAAGTTTTAGAAATTCATTTGCAGAACTTGCTCAGTCAGCAGGCTTAGATATCGGGACTAATGCTGTACCTAGATACAGAGACTTATCATTCAAGTTTGATTTTGGTAAAGTACTAGGTGGAAAGTTAACTGCATTTGGAATAGTTGCCAGTTCTAATATCAATTTCAATGCCGATGAAATTGATGAAACTGATTTGTTTGCAGAAGCGGATGCCAACAGTATGGCCCGGAGTAATATTTTCATCTCTGGACTTAAACACAATTATCTTATTAATGATCGGGCTTACTTACAGACTACGTTCTCTTATAGCAGAACCGGAAATCAGTTTTCGGAAGAAAGGTTGACGGAAGAAGTTCCTAGTGGTTCCTACATCAACTTTTCTGGTGATGATGTATTGCAGAGGCAAGCATTAAGTACAGTGTTAAACATAAAACATAGTTCTAAGTTGACAACAAGAGCAGGGATTACCATTGAAAGATTAAACCTAGACTCAGATGTAAAAGACAGAATCAGCGACGAAGATATTGATGGAGATGGCTTGAGAGATTTCAGAAGCATAAGAGATGTAAGCGATGACTTATTCATAACTCAAGCTTACTTTCATAACAAGTACAGAGTGAGTGAAAAAGCGAGGTTCCATATAGGTCTGCACGGACAGCACATTTCAATCAATCAAAAAGCTATTCTCGAGCCTAGAACAGCCTTTAATTATGACATAAGTGATAAATCAACTTTTAATGCAGCTTACGGATTGCATTCTCAAGTTCCGGCCTTGCCCTTATTCTTTTACTTAAATCCAGATGATAATGGAGCATTAAAGCCACTCAACACAGATTTAGATTTTCAGAAAGCCCACCACTTTGTGATAGGCCTTGACCATCGGCCAGCTGCCGACTGGAGATTGAAATTAGAGGCGTATTATCAAGCCTTATATGATATTCCGACAGATAGTGGAAAGGCAACTTCCTTTTCTGTGTTGAATGCGGGAGCAGACTTTGCTTTTCCTCAAGTAGGACAATTGAGCAACAATGGTACTGGTAAAAATTATGGTGTAGAGCTTACACTAGAAAAATTCTTCAGTCGAGGGTTCTATGGCTTGCTGACAACTTCATTGTTTCAGAGTAAATATACAGGCAGTGATCAGATAGAAAGGAATTCAGCATTTAATAACAATTATGTAGTTAACGTACTAGGAGGGTATGAGCACAACTTATCTAAATCTTATGCTCTGACGATTGATTTTAAAATGACTGCTTCTGGAGGAAGATACTTTACACCAGTAGACCTAGAAGCTTCTCAACTAAGACAATCAGAAGTGTTGATGGAAGACCTGGCTTTCTCAGAACAATACCCGAGTTATTTCAGAACCGACCTTAAGATAGGTTTCCGGATGAATAGCGCTAAGCGTAAATTTTCCCAGCAATTCTTCCTTGACTTCCAGAATATTACCAATAGAAAAAATGTATTCGTCAATAGGTACAATAGAATTACCAATGAAGTAAATACAGTATACCAATCTGGATTTCTTCCAGACCTTATGTACAGAATACAGTTTTAAGCATGTATCTTGGATTATAGGAATTAATGAATGCTATGTCTTTATTAAAGTTT
This sequence comes from uncultured Saprospiraceae bacterium, assembly GCA_938044055.1. Classification (GTDB taxonomy): domain Bacteria; phylum Bacteroidota; class Bacteroidia; order Chitinophagales; family Saprospiraceae; genus JABDLO01. Next base: position 506 of record CALIQO010000495.1, on the reverse strand, counting down.
GATACATGTAAAAAGAAAGTATGGGGGTTCAATGATGTGCCACTTGTACTGATATGCATCCCCATTGTAGGGTTCATGGTGCACGTAATCTTGTTTCGTGACTTTTTAATGGACGAAGACTTCTTGATGAATTCCAAGTGCTTCATTATTTCACTGGTATATACTGCGGGATTCTGGATGATATTCAGAGAGATACACTATAGAGCAGTGAAAAAGTATCCTTCTTTCGATGAAATCAGAAAGAGATATCTGTTTTTACTAGTGAGTTCCATTATTGCTTATGTAGTAGTTGATTTCATTCTGGATATGATGACATGGAAGTTACTTAAGCCATTTTTAGGTGTGGATATGAAACCAAGTAACTTACTTGAAGTAATAGCGTCATCTGTTTTTATTTTATTATTCCTAGTCCTCTATGAAGCTATGTACTTATCTAATGTATTGAAGAAAACCATCCTTGAGAAGGAAAAACTTGTGAAAGAAAACCTTACTTCTCAACTAGAAGG
>CALIQO010000494.1 GCA_938044055.1 uncultured Saprospiraceae bacterium | reverse complement strand
CGCAAGGTTCCTTCCTTAAACTGACTCTGTCAGTTTTCCTCCTGCGTCGGACCAGTCAGTCATCGCTCCGGGCACTCATAATTTTTCTGATATAATAATATAGAAAAAGGCATACCTTTTCGTGATATGCAAGAGGCTCCTTTTATTATTTCCACTGGCATCCCACCCTTGCGGTTTACGCAAGGTTCCTTCTTTAAACTGACTCTGTCAGTTTTCCTTCGGACCAGTCAGTCCCATCCTCGCGGTTAGAGCATGGTTCTTTCTTATATTGCTTCTGGCAATATTCCTCCTACGTCGGATCGGTCAGTCCTGCTCTAGGCACTTTTATTGTTTGAATAAAAGGCACATTGTAGTATTTAAGCCACCTGTCTGTGCGGTTCGTGCACGATTCCTTTTTCCTAGACAATCGTCTCGGATTCAAATTCTTAGAATCAGTCCTTTATCGCTCTTATGAATCACATAGGAATGATTTATTCTTGACGACTCTGCCCTTCAATAATAGGGGCACCTGTTTTCTTAAGTTCGGCTTCCAGGCTTGGGAGCGTATTATCGATCATGTCAGCCATACCTTCCTTAAATCTTGCTAATGCACTTATAGCTCGGTCTAGTGATTTCTTATGTGTGCCTGTCGGGCCATAGGTAGTACTCATTCCAGCGTATCCAGTCCATCCTGCATTCGGTCCAGGAGCATTTCGTTCTCCGATTTCATTCTTACTTCTATAGCCGTTCAGCGTAATATCTAGTGAATCCAAGGTGAGTTTAGCATCGTATAATTGAGCAATTAAATCAGCCGGTTGCGTATCAGCATTGACAAGGGCTCTTCGCATTGCACTCAGTTTTTTATTGGCATTGTTGAAGTCTATCTGTGCTAAACTTATTTCTTCTTGATAAGCTTCAAACTGTTTGCGGAAAGCGATCATCTCACCATAACTTGCCCCTTTAAGTGCGCCTTCCTCTAAAGGAACGATATCGAAATTCTTAGGCTCTGTCATTTCTTCCCATGCACCATTTTTATAAGAAGCAAGTGTAACGGAATATGTCCCTGGCAGGGCTTTTACTCCACCACCACCGAATCTTCCACTGCGCGGTGCTTCTAGACGAACTACATTCTTAGATGAGATTGATAAATCCCAAGCCACCCGATTGATGCCTTTGGAATTTTCACCCTTAACTCTCTTAACTATATTCCCCTCAGCATCTTTAACTAAAAGATAAACTGCTGGTGATTCCTGACGTAATTCATCTTCTAGCGTATCCCATCCTGGAAAAGGAATTCCAGTATTATTTTTTACCATTTTCTTTTCATTCTTCTTTCTCATACTCTTAAGACTTTCCATGTTGTCTTTTAAGTAATAAGTAAATGTGGCGCCGTACGGAGGATTTTTAGCCGCATATTCTGAATTTCCTTGTCCATATAATTCATCCATTTCTACATACCATCGTGCAGCCTGTGGGGTAAACATCACAGCATCTTGCGTGAGAGATGGACCTGATATATCGCGAAGCGCACTTATGTCATCCATAATATAAAATCCGCGACCGAACGAAGCTGCTACCAGATCATCTTCTCGTCTCTGAATGGTTATGTCTCTGAGAGAAATGGTAGGTAGTCCTCCATTCAATTTTATCCATTTTTCACCACCATTCAACGTGAAGTAAGCTCCGAATTCAGTAGCAAGAAACATGAGTTCTGGCTTTACATGATCTTGAACCATTCTCCATACCAATAATTTTTTTGGAAGATTATTCGACATCAATTTCCACGATTTTCCTTTATTCAAGCTTTTAATAAAATAAGGCTTGTAGTCTCCATATTTATGATTGTCGAGACAGGCATACACCACGTTAGCATCATATAAATCTGCTCTGATGTCATTTACGAATGCTGTTCGCGGAATACCGCTGATACTGCCAACTTCAATCCTTGACCACTGGCCTCCGCCATCTTCTGATACCTGGATGATGCCATCATCCGTACCTGCGTACAACAATCCTTCTTGTATCGGTGATTCTGAAAGTGAAGTTATGGTGTTGTAATTAGACATAGCTCCTACGTCCCAAGCATTGTCATAACTCTGCACTTTTCCCATAATGGGTAGGGCAAGCCTCTCTTCGTTCCGGGTAAGGTCCTCAGAAATGGCTGTCCAGTCATCACCTCTATTATCGGATTTCCATACTCTGTATGAAGCGAAATATAACCTGGTAGGGCTATGAGGGCTTACTAGAATCGGCGCATCCCAGTTAAATCTTTCGTTTGGTTCACCATCTGCGGGTTGGGGCTGTATAAGGATGCTTTCATTTTTTTTATGATCAATTCTGAAAAGCACGCCTTGCTGATATTCACCGTAGGTAATATCGGGATTACCTGGTTCAGTTGCTGACTGGTGTCCATCTGCCCCAAGGACGACATGAAAGTCATGGTTATGTATTCCTGATCCTCGCTTAGTCTGTGAAGGTCCCTTGTGTGATCCATTATCTTGGGTTCCACCATAGACATTGTAAAACGGCAATGCATCATCGACTGCCACTTTATAGTATTGAACTAAAGGAAGATTACGCACAAAACGCCATGTCTCTGTTTTATCAAATGATTCATAAATACCTTTGTCTGTTCCCATAATAACGTAGTCTTTATCGTTTTTTCTGAACGCCATGGCGTGGGTGTCTACATGTTTTTTATTTTCATTCATTCTGCGATAAGTCTTACCATGATCATCGGAGATGAGTACATTGTTGTTCATGAGATATAGTCGTCCTTCATGATGAGGATCTGCATATAATTCTTGATAGTAGTGTGGACCGGTTCCGCCGGATACCATATCTGATTGTTTTTTCCACGAGCTGCCACGATTGGTAGACATAAATAATCCACCTTTGGTCCTATCTGTTTCTATAGCGGCATAGATGACGTCTGGATTGAATGGAGACAAGGCCATTCCTATCTTTCCTAGGTTAGAAGATGGAATTCCATTTTTCAGTTTTGTCCAAGTCGTTCCTCCATCTTCACTGCGATGAATTCCTGATCCAGGTCCACCGCCCATATAGGCCGCTACAGTACGATGACGCTGCCATGTGGC
>CALIQO010000493.1 GCA_938044055.1 uncultured Saprospiraceae bacterium | reverse complement strand
AACTACATATTATGGAGAATTGTGGGCATGCCCCTATGATGGAATATCCTGACAGTTTCAACAATATCCTTTCTACCTTTTTAAAAGAAGTGAGTACTAATTGATCCTCTCATTAGTTCCACGTGGAACATTCTTAATGTTTTTCTTAACTCATTAACAGGTATTTCAAGTAAAGCTAGAGATTAACTTTATTAGATTTATTGAAGATCTATTCAAACTAATCTGTGTATTACTTATAGCCAACTGACATTAATCCTGGAAAGCAGTAATTTTATTTTCATATGGAACATTTTCATCTTAATTCGCATTTATTTAATCATTTAAAAATTTTGAATATAGAACCAATCTTTTATTTATGATAGATGATAGTAGTTCGCATCTTTTGTTCCACGTGGAACAAAAAAAGCGTCTGGGTTAATTCCAGACGCTTTTTTATACTTTATATTTTATTAACCCTATGGCCTGATTACTTTCTTAGCTTTTTTATCTCTCTGCATAGGATTGTCTCTAGTCTGCTTTCTGTTTTTAAATAGATCGAACCTATCTACCTCTTGTCTAGGTGGATAGAAATTATCAGAAGTGTCTGTATCAGCGGTTTCTAAGAATGGATCTAAGTGGACACTTACAACCTTCTTATCCGTTAAAACTACCTTACTTACCTCTTCTGCATCGAATCTCCATATCTCAGCAGGAATTCTGAACACTTCTGTTGTTCCATCTTCATATGTAAATTCATAAATAACAGGCATAGGAATTCCTCCTTTGTTCTTAAACTTAATTTCATTGGCATATTGGCCAGCTTGTAATAGAGCTTTTTGATTCTCTGATAGCGATTCCATAAGAGAATTATATTCTTCTACATCGAGTGCATTATAATCAAGTGGATCATAGTTAGAATAGAAATCTACAAGAGAAGGATCCTCTTCTTCATAGGTCTTCTTTATATCTTCTCTGTTTCTTATAGCACTTATGTTTTCTCCATCTCTTACTCTTCTAGCTTTAGCCTCTTCACTTTCAACTTTAGGATCTTGCGTGTTAAGTGTAAATGGTTTAAAACTAGAAATAGCTAAGTCTACATTATCATTGGTAAAGAACCACGATCTCCAGAACCAATCAAGATCTACAGCCGATGCATCTTCCATGGTACGGAAGAAATCTGCAGGTGTAGGAGATTTAAACTTCCATCGGTTGGCATATTCTTTAAATGCATAGTCAAATAGTTCTCTACCCATTACCGTTTCTCTTAAAATATTTAATGCAGTTGCTGGCTTAGCATAAGCATTGGCTCCAAATTGGAATATGCTTTCACTATTGGTCATAATCGGGCTGATACGACTTTTATCTCCTCCCATATAGCCAGTAATCTTGTCTGCAGGTCCTCTTCTTACAGGATAGTTTCTACCCCATTGAACCTCAGTTAGATATTGTAAGAAAGTATTTAATCCTTCGTCCATCCAGGTCCATTGTCTCTCATCAGAGTTAACAATCATAGGAAACCAGTTGTGGCCTACTTCGTGTATTATCACGCCGATGTGTCCATACTTCATACGTTGAGAATACGTATCATCAGATTCGCACCGTCCATAGTTGAAGCATATCATAGGATATTCCATACCCATAGATCCATCTATAGACCATGCCACAGGATATGGATAATCGAATGTATAATGAGAATACCACTTAATAGTATGAGCAACAGCTTTAGTACTGTATTGTGCCCATAGACAATCTCCTTCTTTTACCCACATAGACTGGGCCATCACGGTTCTTCCATCAGACATAGGTACGCCTAGTGCATCCCATATAAACCTTCTAGACGAAGCAAATGCGAAATCCCTTACATTGTCTGCTTTGAATTTCCATGTCTTTGTTTTATCCGACTTTCCCTTCATTCTTTCTTCAGCTTCTTCTTTTGAAGCGATTATTACAGGTTGTACGGTTTCAGACTTGGCTTGGTTCCACCTCTTTTTCTGTTCTTTACTTAAAACATTATCTGGGTTAAGCAGATTTCCAGAAGCAGATACTAAGTGATCTGCAGGTGATGTTATTTCTACTTCATAGTCTCCGAAAATTAAAGCAAATTCCCCTCTTCCTAAAAACTGCTTATTCTGCCAGCCTTCTACATCATTGTAGCTACACATTCTAGGAAAGAATTGTGCAATAACATAGACATTGTTACCATCTTCTTCGAAATGCTCGAAACCAGATCTTCCTCTATCCTTAGATGTATCATTGATGTTATACCACCATTTAATACTGAATTGAGTCTTGCCACCTGATTGTAAAGTAGTTGGAAGATCAATCCTCATCATTGTTTTATTAATAATGTATTTCATCGGTCTACCACTGGCATCTTTAACATGCTCTATTTTAAATCCTCCGTCAAATTCGTAGTTCATTGCCTCAATAGAACGCATGCTTGTTCTATTAGAGAATTCCTGGGTTCTTATCTTTTTAGAGTCACTATCCATGGCTCTTACATTCTGATCAAGTTGAACCCATACATAAGATAACGCATCAGGCGAATTATTGTGGTACGTGATTGTTTCATCACCATATAATCGCTGATTCTCATCATCTAATCTTAGCTTCATTTTATAATCAGCTTTCTGCTGCCAATACTCGTTTCCTGGAGCTCCGCTGGCAGTTCTATAACTATTGGGTGTAGGTAGTTCATCGTATAATTGTCTGAACTTGTTGTTATTGATATTCTCTTGTCCTATTAAAGAGAAGGTCATCATCACCAAAACCAGTGATAAGAGGTTTTTCATATCTATCTTAAATTAAATTATTAATCAATGAGAAATTATACAGCTAAAATAGAATTATACTTTACCATTTCACAATGAAAGCATTCGTTAAGAAAACATTAAAGACTATCGGTCTTCACTAAGTATTATAACCCTTAATAGCTAGATCTACAGATTTGTATTTTTCTAAGAGTATAGAGGCTTCTTTTTCTGAAACATTGATTTCCTCCATAATAAACCTGATCCCTCTATCTATCAATTTATTATTAGACA
>CALIQO010000492.1 GCA_938044055.1 uncultured Saprospiraceae bacterium | reverse complement strand
TTCCGCCTAGACTGAATCGATCACTCATACTGCGACCATAAGAAAAGAGTGCTGCATAATCTGCTGCCGAAAATTCAAATACCCGATCATAATTCACACTGCCATCAGCACCGATTAAGTTCAGTGTATTAGGTATGTTATCGATTCCCATTCTTATTAAGGTGATGCTACCCGCAGAATTGCTTTCTTCATTGAATTTCTTAGCGACAGATAGGTAATCATAATTCGCCACTCCTCCGAACCAGTTGGCGTGCATGGCATTAAACTGGAGCGAACTATTCACCCCAGTAAGTCCTGCCGGATTCCAGTATCCAGAAGTACCATCGTCTACGGTGGCAACTACTGTCCCAAACATGCCATGAGCTCTTGCTCCCACACCGATGTTCAAGAATTCATTGACAAATTTTACTTGGGCTTGAGCCTCCTGGATAGTCGTCCCTATGATACAAATCATAAAAAACAACCGCGTATAAAAAGGTATAATTCTGTTTCTTCTCATTTTTATTTTAAATCCAGCGGGTACAATAGGTGTATAACGGTTCAGTTTTCTTTACTATTACCTTATTTTGCGCAAAAATAGTAAGATATGTCCACAAAAGGTCAATTATACGTAGGGATAATCATAATATGTACACTTATAGCCACTATAGGATGTAAAAAATCTAATGGTGATCAGCCTTTATATGACATAACCAAGACGGTTGTCGATGATTCTGCGATGGTTGTTACCGCCCATCCAGAAGCAACTAGAATCGGTCTTGAAATTCTCAAGGCAGGAGGGAATGCGGTCGATGCCAGCATTGCAGTGCAGATGGCCCTTGCCGTATGTTATCCTGTAGCAGGCAATATCGGTGGTGGAGGATTTATGATCTATAGAGACAATATGGGCAATGCTTATTCCCTTGACTACAGGGAGAAAGCACCGAGCGCTGCCTTTCCAGACATGTATCTTGATTCACTGAAAAACCCTATAGATAAGTTAAGCACTAAGGGTCATCTAGCAGCAGGCGTACCGGGAACTGTAGATGGCATGTATAGGGCCTTTCAGCGATTTAGCAAATTAAAAGACTGGAAAAGACTCATTCAGCCTGCAATCGATCTAGCAGAAAACGGTTATAAGGTTACAGAGAGACAAGCGGGTGCTTATAATCGGTATCAGGATGATTTCAAGAAATACAATACACAAGATCATGCATTTACCGGAGAGTGGGAAAAAGGTCAATTGCTGATTCAGAAAAATCTTGCGGAGACACTTAAGCGCATAAGAGATAACGGAAGAGATGGATTTTATACGGGTAAGACAGCAGAACTCTTGGTTGCAGAAATGAATCGGGGCAATGGTATGATTACTCTAGAAGACTTACAGAACTATGAGAGCAAGTGGCGCGATCCCATTAAAACTACTTATCGCGGACATACGGTAATTTCTATGCCTCCACCTTCTTCAGGAGGAATTGCATTGTCGCAATTACTTTCTATGGTAGAACCTTACAATCTCAGACAGATGGGATTTCAATCACCGGAAAGTGTGCATCTTATTGTAGAAGCGGAGCGAAGGGTATATGCCGATAGAGCAGAGTATCTGGGAGATCCAGATTTCTTTTCTGTACCGATAGATACGCTTACAAGCAAATATTATACTGCGTCCAGAATGGCAGATTTCAACAAAGAAAAAGCGAGTGTATCAGACAGCACCGAAGCGGGTGTAATCGAAAGTGAAGAAACTACCCATTACAGTATACTGGATCCTTATGGCAATGCAGTGTCGATGACAACAACTTTAAACGGAGGTTTCGGTTCAACCACCATTGTCGGTGGAGGAGGATTCTTCCTTAACAATGAGATGGATGATTTCTCTATCAAGCCAGGTGTACCTAATATGTTTGGCCTTGTCGGTGCAGAAGCCAATAAAGTAGAAGCTGGAAAAAGAATGTTGTCTTCTATGACACCTTCTATAGTGGAGAAGGATGGAAGCTTATACATTGTAGTCGGAACACCAGGAGGAAGCACTATTATAACTTCAGTATTTCAGACTATAATCAACATCATTGACTACGATATGTCAGCTACAGAAGCTGTTCAAGCACCTAGGTTTCACAGTCAATGGTTGCCAGACATGATCTTTCATGAGGACGATGCCTTATCTGAAGAAACAAGAATGGCGCTATCAGAAATGGGACATGAGCTCAGTCAGCGGGGAAAGATAGGCAAGGTAGAAGCCATACTTGTCAGTGAAGGTGGTAAAGTTGTGGAAGGAGCTGCAGATATCAGGGCAGATGATGATGCTAAAGGATTCTAATTTATTTTTCATTTCTTTGTGGCCATCTAATTGAAAAGCAAGTGAGAATAATAATATCTATTATCAGTGGTTTAGCCGTAGGAGGTCTACTCGTAGGGCTTATCCAGACATTTGCTTTTAATATGTATCCAGAAGCTGGAGCACTTGTAAAGAACTATGATGCCAGTCCAGAATTGATTCCGGATGGCTTCAATTGGTTTATAATCTCCTCTCATATAATCGGATGCTTAGCCGGTGGATTTATTACTTCCTTAATCAACAAGAAAAAGCGATTCACCATAGGCATGAGTGTGGCATTGGTCATTCTGGGTTTTACCATATACTATAATTATTCACAGAATTTCCCTGACTGGGCTAGGATTGCAGACATTATCTTGACCGCTATCGGAGGTGCGCTGGGCAGCTTGCTGGGCAGTCGAGGGAGAAAGTAGTTGTGGCAATCAAGTAAAAAAAAGAGCCTCTCTGATCGAGAAGCTCTAAATAGTAATATTATATATAAGTTGTCTCTTCGTTACATTCCATTGACGGCAGCGGAGGCATCAATCCTACCCCACCCGAAATTACTGCTGCGACTAGGGTAATACTGACTTGCATTCTTCATGGCATTGAGGACTGTTGTTCTACTAGCCGACGGATTCTCACTCCACACAAGTGCAGCGATTCCTGCAGTCATGGCTGTAGCCGTAGAAGATCCACTGATCTGCTTAGGCTGGTTGCTGTAGAGCGCAAGTGCCAGAGAAGTTCTGTCGTTGTCAAAACTTCGTTGCATCGTCATAACAAAATCTACCTTAGAGCCATCGTGGCATGTATTGCATCTTGTCAAGGAAGAACCTTCCTTCACCCCTGTTACTGCTGTGGTCTGTGACATATTAGCTGGGAAGATTACGCCCCACCAGCTGGTCCATGAGAACGATGTTCCTGCAGCTGCGATGATCAATTTACCGCGATTGTAGGCATAGTATATACCATCCTTAACGGTACTACTGGAAGTGACAGATCCGATGGACATAGATATGATTTTTACATTGCGGTCTCCTGCATACTTCAGCGCATCTCTTACTCCTGCTCTCTCGTTGCTACTTGATATAATAACATCTTCTACTGCCCTTATGGTTAGTAAATCTGATTTATACGCAACGCCTACTGCATTTCCATCATTAGATCTA
>CALIQO010000491.1 GCA_938044055.1 uncultured Saprospiraceae bacterium | reverse complement strand
ACTGGGGAGAACCCTTCCCTATCTACTATACAGAAGAAGGGGAGACAATAACAGAGGATCTAGATAAATTACCTGTTTTACTGCCCTATGCAGAAGATTTCAAGCCCAGTGATGGTGGAAAATCACCCCTTGCTAAATTAGAAGATTGGATTCATACGGATAAAGGAAGAAGAGAAACAGATACTATGCCTGGCTTTGCAGGATCGAGTTGGTACTTTTTGCGGTATATGGATGCTGATAACCCTGATGAGTTAGCAAGTTCTGATTCTATTAATTACTGGCAAGATGTAGACCTATACGTAGGAGGAACAGAACACGCTGTGGGACATCTTATGTACTCAAGATTCTGGCACAAGTTTCTATATGATAAGGGAATTGTTCCTACGACAGAACCATTTAAGAAGTTGGTTAATCAAGGAATGATTCAAGGGGTCATAGAATATATCTATCTTAAAAAGGGCAAGGAGGATGGAAAATCTGTCTTTGTTTCTGCAGACCAAATCGATGAAGAAAAAGGACATGCTCGAATCCCTGTCTATGTAGGTTATGTAAGCGATTATGGTACGCCGGGAAGCCACCTTGATAAGAAGGGATTATCTGACTTTTTAGATTGGAGACCCGATTACAAAGGTTGCTTATTTACAACGGCAAGTGGCACTTATGATTTAGAATCCTACCCTGAATCCGATAAATTCGAAACACAGAGTGAAGTAGGAAAGATGAGTAAGCGGTACTTCAATGTCATTAATCCGGATGATGTAGTAGAAAGATATGGCGCCGATTGTTTCAGAATGTATGAAATGTTTCTAGGCCCTATTGAACAATCTAAACCATGGGATATCAATGGTATAGATGGTGTATCTAAGTTTATAAGGAAATTATGGTCTTTGTTCTTTTCTGAAGGAAAGCTTATTACTGAGACAGGTGATCCTTCTGCAGAAGCGCTTAAGTCATTGCATACTGCCATCAAGAAGGTATCAATAGACATAGAAAGATTATCCCTTAACACGGCTGTATCTTCATTCATGGTATGTGTCAATGAATTGAAGAAACAGAATTGCCACAATACATCTATCCTTACTGATCTAGTCAAACTATTGGCACCATTCGCGCCATTCATTACGGAAGAGTTATATGAAGCTCTAGGCTATAAAGAATCGGTGCATCATACAAGTTTCCCTGTTTTCAATGAAGCGTTTCTTAAAGAAGATTCTATAGAATATCCTGTATGTATTAATGGCAAGAAAAGAGATACTTACAAGGTAGCTGCTGATGTGTCTAAAGAAGAGCTTGAAAAAGAGGTGCTGGCTTTACCGAGTGTCATTAAGTGGATGGAAGGTAAACCCGCAAGAAAAGTTATTGTAGTACCGAATCGTATGATAAATGTTGTGGTGTAAAAAAGCAGACCACCTTTCTCATAAAATGATTCTATTTTCGTTCCTAATTTAGGACATGAAGTCAATCATCTACATAATTCTCCTTCTAGGATGGCTGCAGGCAAGCGCCTATGATCGCACTTGCAATGCTCCTCTATTCACTTTCGTAGATGCAGTAACCTCTACTTCGTTACAATTAAACTGGAATGACTTCAATGAAGAAGTTATAGGATGGGAGATTGAATACGATGTAAAAGGCTTTATCGACACCGGTCTTCCTACAACAGAATTGATAACAGAAAAAAAGTATACGTTATCAGGGCTACTACCAGGAACAGCATATGATGTTTATATTCGAGCGATCTGCTCTGAGTCAGAAACAAGTGGATGGAATGGACCCTTTTCTGTGAGAACAGCTATAGATAATAATGAATCTTGCAACGTTTCCTTAGACATTAAAGACAATGGTTGCCCGCGGTTAGAAAGTTTCTTGATATCGGTTACTTCATTTCCAGATATGCGATTAGGGCGGGACATATTTATCCAATCTATAGACATGGTTATCGAGCATGACTGGCCTGCTGATTTACAATTGTATTTAAAATCTCCTTCTGGTAATAGAATCCTACTGGCAAAAAACGAAGGTGCTGGCTTAGACAACTATGGAAGCCCATCGGATGAGACTTGTAATACAGTGGCCTCATTTTCAGATCTTGCCTGCACACTTGTAGAAGAAAACAATACAAACTCAGAATTAATCGGATCTTTTCTACCTGCTGAAGGCTTCGAAACCTTGTATGATGGCACCGAAGTAAATGGTTTATGGGCGATTGAAGCTTGTGACCGTGCCTTTCAAGACAGAGGAACAATTAAATACATCAAGATCAATTTCTCTGAAATCATATGCGATGTTCCTATTAAAATTGCCGCTACAGAAATATCCGCTACCTCTGCCAGAGTTGTCTGGGATCCTCCAGGTAACTGCAGCATTGCTGTCATCAATATTGTGAATAGTGGCGACCCTCCTGGCAGCAATATCGAAATCTTTAGTTCTTGTCAATTAGGAGAATTCCTTGTTACTGGGTTGTTACCAGACACACCATATGACATATACATACAATCTGATTGTGTTTCTACCCTATCTGCATTTTCTTGTCCAGCCAGTTTTACAACTGCATGTTCTGAGGTTTCGATTGCATCCTCGTTTGACAGAAGTACATTATGCCAAGCTTCATGTAACACCATGTGCAACATTGAAGACCCGATCTGGCACAATATATCAGAGGACACACAAGACTGGATTGTCTTCTCGGGCCAATCGCTAACAGAGCTTACAGGTCCAGCCACAGATGTGAGTGGAATCGGAAATTACGTGTACATTGAGAATACTTCCGAGATCTGCGGCCCTCGCAATAAGGTGATACTTGAAACAAGCTGCCTCCATGTGCCAGAAGGTCAAGGAGGCTGTTCTATGTCATTCTACTATCATATGTATGGAGATGATATAGATAGCTTATTGTTGTCTATATCCAGTGACGGATGGGTCACTGAGGAAGTGCTTTTCACCCAGGTTGGCAATCAAGGCAACCAATGGACACGAAACTTTATAGACCTCTCCACATATCAAGGTCAGCTTGTCTCATTAAGATTTATTGGTTTTTCTGGCGTAGACAATAGAGGCGATATTGCACTTGATCAGATTGAATTTTACGGTATTGAAAATATCCCAAGTCTGCCTGTATTCTATCTAGATTCTGACGGAGACGGTTACGGTACTGTTGATAGCATATTAACGGTATGTCTATTAGAAAATCCGGCAGGATATAGTACCATCATGGGAGATTGCAATGACGAAAACGAATTGGTTAATCCAGGTGTATCAGAGATTCAATGTAATTCTATAGATGACAATTGCAATGGTATACAAGACGATGCAGAAGAAACAAATCCCATCCACATAACCCTAGAAGAATTAAGAAACGAATCCTGTGTCGGAGAATCTGATGGAAGCATCACACTTTCTGTCAATGGCGGTACACCACCATATTCTGTTCTATGGAATAATGGTGCAACAGGGTTAACCATCAATAACATATCAGATGGAGTATACTTCGCTGAAGTGAGTGACGCCGGGTCCTGTAAATCAAGAACCATGTTCTTCGATATTGATGTAGAAAACCAACCAGAGATTTTCCTTATCGGAACCAATTCAACTCCCTGCAACGAATCTCTAGGAAACATAGATATAGAAGTTGCTGGTGGCTCTCAACCTTACACATACACTTGGAGTAATGGCATGCAGAGCCAAGACCTAGAAAACATACCTGAAGGTGTATACTCAGTAATCGTTACAGATTTTAATGGATGTAGTGTAGAAAGAAATAATATAGAGATTATATCTGCTCCTAGGTTTACAGCTGGAATTCAGTTTAACAGAGAGAATATATGTCATGGAGGGTCCACAGGTGCGGCTGGCGTAAGTGTAATCAATGCCATAGAACCAGTTACATACTTATGGAGTAATGGTATGACAACTCCTGCTGTGTCCAACCTTGCAGCTGGAGAATATTCTGTAGAAATTAATGATGCACGAGGATGTAGAGAAGTTATATTTTTAGAAATCGGAGAACCCGATTCTCTAGTTATCGAAGTGACAAGTCTAGAACAGATTACCTGCGACCAAGGAAGTGACGGATCTATACAGACTACTACCCACGGAGGAACACCTCCATATAATTTCAGATGGTCTCATGGGGCTATTTCCGATGACCTTTTCTCTCTTCAAGAAGGCTCTTACCATCTCCAAGTTACAGATATTAACGGATGCGTCGCCTCTTCTCCTGTACTGCAGATTGAAGCTCCTCCTCCTATCGAAGTAGATATAGATTCTATACAACATGTCAAGTGTAAATTGAGCAACAATGGCTATATAAGCGTAGCTGCATCTGGTGGTGCGGGGGAATACAACTACTTCTGGGGCAACCAACGTGGAAGCACACCAGAGCTCACGAATCTTACTGAAGGCACTTATAGTCTTACAATCATAGACCAGTTTGGGTGTAAACTCACTAGAAATGATTTTAAGATAGAGAACAGTGAAACGCCACTGCCTCTTTCTTCTTCTATCACACAAGACAATACATGTAGTTATGATTCTCTGGGACAGGTTTCAGTTGTTGTGGGCGAAGGCAAGCTTCCCCTAGATTATAATTGGAGTAACGGAAAGCAGGTGGTAGTCAACAGGTTTTCTGATACAATTTCAAATCTTCCAGGTGGGAATTACAATGTTACAGTAACAGATGGTGATGGTTGTATAGGAGAGACAACTGCTCTAT
>CALIQO010000490.1 GCA_938044055.1 uncultured Saprospiraceae bacterium | reverse complement strand
GTGGAGAGGAGGAACCGGAACCAACTTTAGAGGAATTCATTGTTACACCTGGCCAGAGTCTCAATGACATATCAATAGGAGACTCGGGAAGTTCTGTTGCCAGCTTCCTTGGCGGAGGGTACACAGAAATATCCAATGCATTCGGTGATGGAGATGCTATTTTTTATATGCAGTATAGTAATCTAGGTATTCAGTTTTCCATGGAAATCGGTCCGGAAGACTCTGATGTAGAAAACCTGGATGTTAATCAGATCTCTTTCTATGGATCATTCAATGGAATGACTACAGAAGGTGTAAAACTCGGAAGTACACTTGAAGAGGTAGAAGCTGCCTATGGAGAAGGTGTTGAAGACAGTTTCGGCACCATCAATTATGCATCGTTAGGAATTTTTCTTGACTATGACCAAGAAAAAAAGGTCGACAAGTTCACCATTTATAAGCCTTAATAGGATTCTCCAGAAGCCACAGAGAATGCTTCTGAATAAAGATCTTGAAGTCTTATAAAAAAATTATAAGGACGGCACTTACTTGTGCTGTCCTTTTTCTATTATTACAACCATGATAGATCCTTTTTCTAGAGAAGTGAATGGCGCAGAGATATCTTGGTTCGCTCCACTGTGTAATGGTGACACAGATTTTCTCGGTACCATGCCTGACAAGTATAAAAGCTCTTGGAAGAATACCAGTGCTATTGTTAAGAGAGCAGATGAGCTGGGATATAAAAACATCTTATGCCCTTCCTCTTATCAAGTCGGCCAAGACCCTTTATCTTTCGTTGCAGGTTGTGCCCCCATTACGAAACAGATTCAGTTTCTAGCAGCTGTAAGATGTGGAGAATTACATCCTCCTATGCTCGGAAGAACCATAGCGACTCTTGATCATATGCTGAAAGGAAGACTGACCATCAACATCATCTCTTCTAATCTTCCCGGCACAGAATTACCTTCTGCTGATCGCTATCAGAAATCTAGAGAAGTAATAGAAATCCTGAAGCAAGGATGGACGACCGATAAGATCGATTACAATGGATCCTTCTATAACCTGACCTTGCCTTCAGATCCAGTAAAACCTTATCAGCAGAATGGAGGGCCGCTCCTTTACTTCGGCGGATATTCTCCTCCTGGTGTAGACCTGTGTGCTGAACACTGCGATGTGTACCTCATGTGGCCAGAGACACTAGAAAAACTCCGAGCACTGATGACAGATATGTCGAGTAAGGCTGCCACCTATAAAAGAAAAGTAGATTTCGGTCTTAGGGTTCATGTTATTGTCAGAGAAACAGAAGATGAGGCAAAGGCATATGCTGCACGACTGATGAGCAAGCTAGACGCAGATACTGGAACAGAAATTAGAAATCGGGCGCTGGATGCTAAATCATATGGTGTAAGTCGACAATCAGAGATGCGATCACAAGCCGACTTAGAAGGTTTCGTGGAAGACCATCTGTGGACAGGAATCGGCAGAGCGAGATCGGGATGCGGAGCTGCCATAGTAGGCAATCCAGACCAGGTAAAAGAGAAATTGCAAGGGTACATGGATATAGGAATTCGATCGTTTATACTATCTGGTTATCCCCATATAGAAGAGGTAGATCTGTTCGCGAGATATGTCCTTCCTTATTTTAATAACATATCCTTACCTTCAGCTAGAAATCGCATTCCGATTGCTCAGCCAGATTCTCCTCTTGCAGGCGCTCCTAGGAAATAGCCATGATAGATCTTATAATTGTCATATCATATTTCGTAATTGTCATGTTTCTGGCGCTCAGAGGCAAAGGCGGAAAGGATATATCTCAAGAAGAATACTTCCTCTCTGGAAGAAATCTATCGTGGTATTCAGTTGCCATTTCAACCATTGCTACCAATATCCAAGGGTATCAATTTCTAGGTATGATGGGATCAGCCTATCTCTATGGTCTGGCCCAGGCCAACTTAGAAATCAACGCCATTCAAGGATTGTTAATGGCTGCCTTCATATTCGTTCCGATGTATCTCCGGGACCAGGTTGTTACGATCACACAATGGATTCAGAAGAGGCTGGGTAAGACGATAGGCTATCTATATTCTGGAAGCAACATTCTTATGTTTTCAACGATAGGACTAGGGGCTGCCTTATTCTGGGGTGCCTATGCTGCCGACATTGTATTCGGAGAATATTTCCTTTTTATCAGTGATAATCCGATCCATAGAATTACTGTGTTGATTATCGGTCTCGGAGTATTCTCAGCCATTTATACTTATTATGGAGGCTTGTCGGCCGTGGTACGGACAGACATCATTCAGTTTAGCATACTCATAATAGGGGGAATCATATTGCTTGTGGTCGCCTTACGGCAAATAGGCGGCTGGAATAGCCTATATGAGCAGACGCCTGAACTCATGCACTTACATCTTCCTAAGGACCACTCGACCCT
Source organism: uncultured Saprospiraceae bacterium (assembly GCA_938044055.1). Taxonomy (GTDB): domain Bacteria; phylum Bacteroidota; class Bacteroidia; order Chitinophagales; family Saprospiraceae; genus JABDLO01. Next base: position 982 of record CALIQO010000490.1, on the reverse strand, counting down.
CCCATGGATTGCCATTCCAGGAATGCTCTTGCTAAACATTAATTACTGGTGCGCCAATCAGGTTGTTATGCAGCGCTCCCTTGCAGCTAAGAGCCTTCGTCATGCACAAGCCGGCTTGATGGTAGGTGGGCTCATGAAATACTTTATGGCCATTCTGATAATTGTTCCTGGAATCGCTCTGGTCAGTATGCTTGATACACCCTTAGAAGATCCGGATCAGACATTTCCATACTTGGTTAAGAATTTTCTTTCGCCAGGATTGAGGGGAATCATATTGTGTGCATTATTCGCTTCACTTATGAGTACGGTTGATTCTTTTTTCAATTCACTGGCTACCCTATTCTCGATAGACATCTATAAGGGCTACATGAATCCAGAAGCTACTGATGCCCAAGTTATACATGCTGGTAGAATGACCATCCTAGTCACCTTGGTTTCAGGAATCACCATGGGAATCGTCTTGTTGTATGTCAAATTCAACAATCCAGAAAATGCTTTTACACATACGCTTAATGAGTTGCGCTATTACATCAATTGTGGCATCGTAATTTTAATCATTACTGCCGCTTTCATCTGGATAAAAAATAAAGCATGGATAATTGTGGCTTTTCTTTCTTCTATTCCATTGCAATTGCTATTCAAGGAGGTATTTCCAGATATGAATTACTTCGTAAGAGCTATGTGGGTAATTATCATCCCACTCCTGATTCTAGGATTGTCTACCCTATTTACGGCTAATAGATGGACTTCTGAGAAAAAATTTAATCCAGCCGATAAGAAAATGCGTATAGCTGGATGGCTTTTACTAGTCTCATTGATTTTTATACATTTAATATTCTCGTAAGGAGAAAATATTACTTTTGAAGATCTGGAAAATTAACCATACCCAATTATGAAAAAATTGCTTTTTTCTGTTCTCATTCCTGCTACAACGATTTTAGCATCCTTACTGCTTATCGGTGGTTGTAATTCTACGAAGCAT
>CALIQO010000489.1 GCA_938044055.1 uncultured Saprospiraceae bacterium | reverse complement strand
GAATGGAACAGCAACAGACTTACCCATCACATAGATGTAGGGATTCAGAATGCATACAATCGACAAAACACCTTATACACCTATGAAATCATAGATCCCGATTATCCAGAATACAACCAGACAGTGACTAGAAATTCACTACCCCTTCTACCATATCTCAGGTATAAAGTAAGTATCCGCTAAGCTACAAGCCTAGGGCTTCCGTTCCCTGATGGAATACCACATCTATCGGAATACCCGCCGCTGCTAATCGATCTAAATCACCCTTCAGCGTAGATCCTATGACTCCTTTTTCAGCTACCAACTTAGCAACGCCTGCGTAATCTCCATCTCCTTGTAGGGTCAGGATTTTCTCAGATAGGGCATTCATGGCATCTTGGAATTTGTCGAAATTGATAGAATATCTTCCTTCATCGTCTCTGGTAAATGCGCCCATCTGGTCGAAGAAATTAAAGCGAATCATATTGGCCTTTCCATGGGCAGAGCTTGCTCCGAATCGGACACTTCGGAAGATACTCGTCATGAAAGTTACAATGTAATCTTCCATCTCACCTTCTAGTTCGCCGCGCTTATGTAGCTGATCAATCATGTATAATCCCAGCATATCCGCCTTTCCTTCTTCCAGGGCGGAGTAGTGTTCTTTAAGGGCTTTTCTAACGGTTCCTTTTCCATCGATTGTATTCTTAATCCCCAGACCGTGAGCCACCTCGTGGAACATAGTATTAGAGAAGAAGGCGTCGAAATTGATGTGCTTGCGCTGATCGGGGTGAACCAGCATATCTGCTATCGGGACCAGAATCTTGTCAAACTTCGCCTTCATGGCATTTTTTAATTGGAGTCTTCTTGTTCCTTTGGCCAGTTGAACTTCTTCATCATTGGGCAGGTTGATGGCAATGGTTTTGCTACCAGCGTTGCAATCTCCGGAATACCACACGACATCATAGGCATTGAGTTCTGTATCGCTTCCTGGTTTTTCTTGCTTGTATTCTGGTGATACCGGAAGTCCTTCTTGTAAGGAAGGTAGGAAGGCAGCATACTTAGACAAGCGCTCACTCCATTCCATATCCTTGACAAGGACGTAACATTCCCAGGATGCCTTGTATCCATATAACTGATCTTCATAGGTCTCAATGGGTCCGATGACTACGTCTATTTTATTGTCTTTCATATCTAACCATGCCATATCGCTGGGTTGATAATCATCTGTCAGTAAGGCTTCTGCTCTCAAGGACAAATATTTTTTTAATGCCTCATTCTCCGATAATTCTGAAGCTTCCTTCAACAATTTCGATATTTCTGTCACTTCTTTCTTAAACTGGGTATGGAAGGGCACGGTCTTCAGATTTCCTGCATCGTCTCTACGCAAGAAAGTATATAGGTCTGATTTATCTGCGAGGTCAGCCGCATCAAATTCTTCTTTAGTCATGTCTGCCGGATAGTAATTAGCACCTAGTGGCTTCTCTCCTACTCCATCGATGAATGGTTTATTTCCTCCCAGTCTTTCCCAGGGACCATAATTGATAATGCTGTATGCTTTCAATCGATCATCGGATATGCCTTCTAGCAATTTTTCTTTATCTCCATACGCTTGATACCAGAAGAGGTCATCTGACAATCTTCCTGCTTCCATTAATAACCGGATGATCTTTTTTTCATTGTCTGTAAGTGTTCCCACATCTGTCGTTAAGGTAAAAGGGGTATACTTAGCTAGTAATGAGTCAACTCCGTCTTGTGGCGCTTTCGCAAAATCATATAGATCGAACATCTCCGCCGATGGATTGACAATTTCTGAAGTTGATTCTTCAGTAGTGGATGAAGAAGAATCTTCTTTACATCCGAACCATATCAAGGATACGAAGGTTAATAAGAAGGTACGCAGCGGTAATCTTATAAGAGCTGTTTTCATCATTATAGTAAGTTTTAATATTGCAGATGGAAGGTAAGAAAAAAACTTTAGTCTTTGGCGGATCACTGAAACCAGAAAGGTATTCACATAAAGCGATCCGAAGATTGAATAATACAGGTCATCCAGTAGTATCTATCGGAGGTAGGTCGGGATGGGTGGAAGATGTCGTTGTCCTTAGAGGGCATCCAGAATTAAAAGAAATCCACACCATAACTATGTATATGGGAGAACAGCGTCAGGAAGAACATGAAGAATATCTACTTTCGCTATCTCCGGATCGCATCATTTTCAATCCTGGTGCTGAGAACCACCGCCTGTTTGCAAAAGCGAAATCAGCAGGCATAGAAGTTATGGAAGCATGTACCTTGGTCTTGTTAAGTACGGGGGAATTCTAGCGAAGTTGCACCCTTTCTTCTTGATTTTAACAAGAACTTAGTAAGCTAGATACAACTTTGCAGACAAGTCCGTCATTATAGAATATATACAATCTAAACTTTAAATATTTCGCTATGATTAAGTCTTTTTTTCTAAGTTCCCTATTTTTATTCTCATGTTTTGTGATAGGTTATTCTCAGAATCTGCCAGAGCTCGATAAGAGTCCGATGGATGCTGCTTATTACAGAATGGAAAGGGGTGCTCCGCCTATAGCTAAGGTTGTGTATTCTCGTCCCTTGAAAAATGGGAGAAAGGTTTTTGGAGAACTGGTTCCTTACGACAGGGTGTGGCGGACTGGTGCCAATGAAGCCACAGAAATCACCTTCTATGAAGATGTAATTCTCGGAGATGAAACCGTAGAGAAAGGAACGTATACTTTGTTTTCCAAGCCTGGTAAAGTGGAGTGGCAGATCATTTTAAATTCCGAATTGAATCAATGGGGTGCTTACCGCAGAGACCCTAGTAAAGATCTGATATCTACAGTTGCTATTCCAGAGTCTGTAGAGAGCGATGTGGAAGCGTTTACCATCACATTTGACAATCAAGAAGATGGGTCTTCACATCTGGTAATGGCCTGGGATGACACACAGGTTAAGGTCCCCGTTAAGAAAAAGTAGATTTGTAGAATTGTTCTGATGCGCTGCTATTTCTGCAATTTCTTGAGTAGTTTTTCTGCGTTGGTTTTCTGGTATGGAGATTTGCCATCAAGTACAGCTTGAAACTTCTTCGTGGCTGTTGCTTTGTCTCCGATTTTCATATAGGCAAGACCTAGGAACCAGGGCTTAGCATTGGGGTCGATGGCAGGAATTCTAGGCAGATTTTCAAGTACGGCAATGGCTGCTTGCTCCTTACCAGTCGCCAGCATACACATTGCTTTATAGAAACTTAATTGCGGGTTCGCTGACACTGGATCGTAATCGATCAGTAAATCTAGCGCTTCTTGATACTGAGCCGATTCATAGGCAAGGAATATTCTCTGTGGCTTAGCTATCTGATTGGTTCCCCGTTCTATGGTGACATAATCATTGGGATAGGGAATGAAAAGTTCTTGAAAAGAATCTTGCTGATTGATGGGAGCATTGTTCTGCCATATAAATACTGCTCCGAGCAGTACAACAATAGAGGCTGCTATTCCGATCCACCGCATCGGAAGTTTTCTAACTATTCCTTCTGAGGCGGATATGCTTTTTTCTTCTTCCTGCAACAATTGTTTCAACTTGCTATCTGAAGATTTTTTTATCTCTTGATTGAGATCAATGAATAAAGAATACTCTTCTTGCAACTCGGGTGAGTCCTTTAGAGCGGATTTCAATTCACTAAACTTACTTGTTGGAAGTTCTCCACGAATATACTGATCTAACCAATTTCTATATTTTTCCATGTCCATCATTTTTTAAATATCGATTTCAACTCTTTCATGCATTGATATTTTCTGCTTTTGACGACATTGGTATTGTCATATCCGAATTCTTCTGCTATGGCTTCCATGCTGTATCGGTGGTAGTAAAAGAGTTCTATGATTTTCCGGCAAGAATCATTGAGTCTAGCCAGCGCATCTTTTAATTTTTTTCTATCGTGTTCGTGGTGATAGAAATCAATCAATTGATTTTCACTCTTTTCGCGGTAGAAGTCTGTCACATCTTCTGACAGGACCAATTTTCGCATTTTAATGCTTTTTTTAAGCATCAAATTTTTAGCGATACCGAATA
>CALIQO010000488.1 GCA_938044055.1 uncultured Saprospiraceae bacterium | reverse complement strand
CATAATAAATTAATGTAGTAAATTATCAGGTGATATAATATCTTAGTAACCCGATTTATCCTTCTATATTGAAGTTATAAAATGTCTATAAGCATAATTATCCCTTGTTATAACGAACATGAGAATCTAAAAAAGTTGATTCCTCATCTTAAAAATTATAGTAATAATCGTCTTCAAGACATAATCGTGGTAGATGCTTGTGACTCTGCGGATTCTACTGAAGAGTTATGTGACATGCATAAGATAACTTATATCAGATCTCAAGTTACCCAGAGAGCCCATCAACTCAATATAGGTGCCGCTTACGCAAATGGTGACATCCTATTTTTTCTACATGCCGATACCCTACCTCCAGAAACATATGTAGATGATATTGTCGAATCATTATCTGGTGAATATAGGTTCGGTTATTTTCGGTATTCATTCGAAAAAGCAAGCTTTCTACTAAAGATTAATGGATACTTTACCCGATTCAAGGGTGTTTTTTCTGGAGGAGGAGACCAAGGACACTTTATGGAGAAAAGCCTATACGAAGAGATAAATGGATACGATGAAGCATATGTTCTTATGGAAGACTTTGCCTTAATGAATAAAATCCGAAAACAGAAAATCCCATACATCATAAGCTCTGGAACAGCTATCGTATCTGCAAGAAAGTACGATAACCGATCTTACTGGAAGGTAAACCTCACTAATCTCTATCTAGTTATTCTTTTTAAGCTAGGCACCAAACCATCCACATTAAAAGATAAGTATAGGACCATGATGCGGGTATAGGTCTGAAATTGTTTTTATTCTAGGTCATCTATACATACCTTTAGCTCAGATATAATGAATAAGAACAATACCCGTCTTCATAATACAATCGCTTGGCTATCTGACGATAAGGTCTATCTCTACTTAGGTCATATTTTCTTCATAGCATATCTACTAGGAACTCTTATATACTATAAAGAAAGATTGCTAAATTGTGATGCAGGTTACTACACCTTCCATATGGTAAATCATGAGGAAGTATTCGTAAAGCATGGTAGGCTTATAAGCCACTTCACACAGTGGTTTCCGATCGCCATGATAAAACTAGGCGCTGGTTTAAAGACTGTATTGATCACTTACTCTGGAAGTTTCGGCGTATGGTTCTATGGATTATTTCTTGTTGCTGCTCATGTTTTTAAATCTCCCAGAGGAGGATTATTCATGGCTCTTGCCCTAGGTATGACCATGCGCTATAAGCATTATGCAGCCCATACAGAAATCACATTTGCGTTAGTGGTTGCTTCCCTGCTCTACGTATGGATCACTTGTAATAAAGAAAATATTTCATGGTATAGTAAGCGTGCATACTGGATTATACTAGCCATTCTAAGTTGCTGGCTCTATATCATCCATCCAATCATCATCCTCCCGTTAGGCATCCTATTAGGAGCTGAGTATTTCTATGGTCGACATTACAAGAATCCAGCATTTTACATAAGTGTCCTAGGTATTCTTCTCGTATTCGGGTTAAAGTTTTATGATGTCTCTCAAGATCCGTATGAATCTGAGAAAACTTCATTGTTAGCCAATCTCTCTGATGTGTGGAGCAACATGGATAGTTATTATGCTTACCACATTGTAAAATTCTATTTTAATACAGAGTATGTATTCCCATTATTGGTGACCATATGCTGTGGTGCCTATCTACTTTACAGAAAACACTTTATGCCGGTAATTACTATGGTATTAGGAACCCTAGTGTTGCTTATGGTTGTTCTGCTTACGCATACGTACTTAAGAGGGGATGTATATTATATGATCGATGGTTATCTCGGAATGCTCGGTATGGTCTGGGCCGGAGCTGTTTATTTTTTCTTGAGAAAGTCAGAGAAAAGAGGAAATCTCAATCTAGTACTCATTGTACTGACCTTCTTCTGTATGGATCGGATCCACGATAAGCATACTTTTTTTGAGGATAGACTAGATGGATATACTGAAACTTTGAATTTATACCCTGAATCATCCAAGTTATTTGTCCCACAGGAATATATGGACTGGGATAAAATATGGTTTCCCTATGAAACACCTCTGGAGAGTCTGATCCTAACAAGCATAGAAGGAAAGGAACATTCTAGAACATTATATATCGATTATGACAACAAGGGTTACTCCTGGGTTGAAGGCCGAGATTCTACTTTTTTAATGTTTACGAATAGACCAGATCTATCAGAATTAAATCCTAAATTTTTCAAGCTACCTATCGGCCCTTATAAACTGGCCGATGGGGTTACTTGGAAGTAATTTACATAGACAACAGAGTCTGAATCTCAGAAGCAATTTCTTCTTTATACTTTCTTCGATATTGCATAACCCAGCGGGGATGAGGCAAGGGTATTACTTCATCGAAGAAATTGTGATCCTTATTAAGCTTCTTGAAAAAAGCATAGTTCTTTCCTTTCCCTAGGATGAAAACCTTTTTCCTTGAAAAACCTAGCTTTAACTGGGCTTCAATGTATTTTATAATATAGGGTGTAGTTGCTTCTTGAAGCATTTTCTCGTCGTAATAATTGATGTTTATCCCATTCTTAGTAAATCCGAGCGGGCATACTGAAGAAATAAAAAACGATCCATAAAACGCAGAAATCCCACCGTAACCTTCTATCAACTCATGAATATATATGGCGGAAAGCTCCTTGCGCATAGGGAATGGAGAATCAATGTCACAGTATTCTTTTAGATGCCATGGATCCGTAAAGGGGACTCCAGTAACTCCTGCGCCGAACCGACCCGGGTTAATCCCCAGTATCATTGTCCTTTCTCGATTATCGTTGAAATACTGCGTGTAAAAAGCTTTAATACAATTTAATGTAGCATCCTCCGAAAACGGATAAAGAAGCTCGATGCCTTCTGGCAGTTTCCATCCATTCTCTAGGGAAGTATAAAACTTTATTATCTTTTTTCCGATTGTGGCTGCCATCTTCTATTTCTACATCTGTGGCTACAATATACAATTTCATTCCAGATGCTTTCCCACTTCTTCCTCCATCGGAAAGGTCTATTGCATCTGGGGCAGGTTTTCTGAGGAAGGTTACGCTTCATTATTGTTGACCCTTGCTTATTCTTCATACTCATGGTTCCTAGTGTTGCAACAAGTTCTTGGTTGGATTGTTATCAAGGGTATGAATAAAATGCCTGATTTATCAGAAATTGACATAGATCGAATTGTAGAGATGGCTTGGGAAGATCGCACTCCTTTCGATGCCATCGAGGCACAATACGGAATCTCAGAAAAAACCGTAATAAAGATAATGCGGCGGGAGATGAAATTAAAAAGTTGGAAGATGTGGCGGGCAAGGGTGCAAGGAAGATCTACGAAACACAGCAAAAAAAGAACTTTCACTGAGGGGAGATATAAGTGCTCAAGGCAAAAAAATATCAGCAATAATAATATATCAAAAAGGTAATTGCTGCTTAAGAGTGGGTTAAGTACGTAAAGGTGAAAATTAAACTTAACTCAGGGTTAAAATAAAAAAAGTGGTTAGAACTTTTTCTACCACTTTTTTTCTTTTTAATCACGCTCTTTGTGAGAAGAGAGTGATTTTTGACGCAATTTTGAAAACTTTACTTCACTTTCATATATAAGACACATATTTTCAGGGTTAACCCTATAGAATTTGACATTTTTTTAAAAAAAAATGATAAATATCTTTCATTTCACTCCTTAAGGTTGGAGTATTCACAATAAAAGTTAAAAAGGAAATGCCCTTCAGGCCTTATAAACACGCTCATATGTTTAATATGTATTATATATAGTAAGATTCAGAAGTTATTTGTTTCTTTACACCATGTTAATGCTAATAATTTTCTTTTTGGTCTCTATTGTGGCCTCATTCTTATGCTCAATATGGGAAGCAGTACTTCTGAGCATCACTCCATCATTCATAAATACCCAGCAAAGAGAGGGTAAAAAGCTAGGTGACGAACTCAATAAGTTCAAAGAAGACATAGATAGACCCTTGTCTGCTATTCTTACTTTGAATACCATTGCACATACTTTCGGTGCCATCGGTGTGGGTATCCAAGCAAAAAAGTACTTCGAAGATAAGGGGAATCCTATTCCAGGAATTAATCTAACATGGGAGACTGTAGTAGCTGTGGTCATGACACTTGCTATATTGATATTGTCAGAAATTATTCCTAAAACCATAGGAGCTAACTATTGGAAGAAACTAGCCAACTTTACTGTTAAGTCGATTAAGGTATTGCTTTTCGTACTTGCACCACTGGTATGGGTATCACAATTGATAACTAAGAAACTCAAGAACAAAGAGGTAAAGTCCGTATTCTCTAGAGAAGATATAGCAGCTATCACAAGCGTCAGTGAGGAAGGAGGTGTAATCGGAAAGAGTGAATCTGCCGTTATTAGAAACCTATTGTCTTTAGATGAATTGACGGCACACGATATCATGACCCCTAGGTCGATGTTACAGATGGTAGATGAATCTATGAGCTTACAAGCATTTTACGACCAGCATAAACCTTTTCGTTTTTCTAGAATACCTGTACATGGAGAAAATCCAGATGACATAACAGGATTCTTCTTGAAAGATGAATTGCTTCAGCAGATTCTAGAAGGGCGAGGAGAAGATACAATCTCTAGCATCAAGCGTAACCTTGCTTTAGTGCATGAAGACAAAGCAATAATAGAGCTGCTTGATCTGCTTACTACAGAAAAAAATCACATCGCTGTAACCGTTGATGACTATGGCTCAGTAGTCGGTATTGTATCTCAAGAAGACATTTTCGAAACGGTACTCGGGTTAGAGATTACCGATGAAACAGATAAAATAGCAGATCTTCAAGCTTACGCTAGAAGAAAATGGGAAGAGCGTGCTAAGAAAATGGGCCTCATAGAATAATCCTTTGCCTATCTTATAATGGAAGATGCCTCCACCTTTTTCGATGAATCACTCAAGCAATTGAGTAGAGCCAGTGTTGAGAGGAGCCACCAGATGAGGGAAGTCGTATTGTCCACTACCCTACCGAGTGCTCGGATACTCATTCTCAGAAATTTCGAACAAGAGAACCATACCCTATTATTTTATACAGATTCTAGAACACAGAAATGTGCAGAAATCAAGGAAATGGATTCCGTACACCTATTGGCCTATGACGATAAGAAAAGATTACAAATCAGGATGTCAGGGAAAGCTAAAATTATAACATCGGGACCTACATTCGAAACGCATAAAGAAAAAGCGCTTACTTATAGCAGGGATTATTCTTCTATTCTAAAACCTAGCACTACGCAGGAAACCAATGAGGTCTCCTTTGGACAAGAAAATTACTTCTGCCTCATTGAAATTCGCGTAGATTCTTATGATGTATTAAAACTGCAGAAGCCGTACCACTTAAGAGTAAAGGCATATAGAGAGGCATTTGATGCAAGATGGGTCACGCCGTAGCCATTGATCTTCAATCTGCTAAATTCTAATCAAGACTAGAATTACCTGTATTTTTTATTTTCATGCACCATGAAAAATTTCATCGTTTAAACCCATACGTAGGAAGCAGCATAATTATCAACAATCTTTAAGTATTTTCTTATGAGTTCATCCCAGGATAAGGATTGGGTAAAATTCAACCCTCCTTCTCTAAGTTTCTGCCTTTTATGAGGATTGTTCTTTAAATTTATAATTCCTATCACATATTCATCGACTGCATGTGGTTCAACAAGTACACCATTTATTTCATTTCTCACCAAATCTAAGGTGCCTCCTCCCCTAGCAGCCAGACAAGGGCACCCACAAGCCATTGCTTCTAGTAAAACATTGCCATAAGTTTCTGAAAAAGATGGGAATAAAAATAAATCGGAAGAACGATAATATGCGGCAAGTTCTTGTTGACTTAAACTTCCTGTGAAATGTGCCTGTGGCATAGAACGTTTCATTTCATCACCTGCTGGACCATCCCCCACAATTATAAATTCAATATCTTCTGATATAAACCTGGTTTTACGATATATTTCGATAAGCGTTTCTAGGTTCTTTTCCCAGACTAGTCTACTGGCGAATAATATTTTAAAGCCCTCGTTATTTTTAATGACTTTTTCCGATCTGGGTTGGAAGATTTCATGGTCGAGGCCTCGGGGCCATACCGTCAATTTTTCTTCATGAAATCCATATCTAATCAATTCATTCTTTATGTAGTTCGTCGGTACTAAAACCTTATCGCACTTATTGTAAAAAATCCGTTGTCCAGCTATAACAGACTTTTGCGCAAGCGGTGTAATCATAGGTATCTTACTGGTATAAAAAGGTACGTAAGAAATAAAATGGGTATGGTAAATGGAGATGGTAGGAATGCTTCTGGGCGTTGCATAATCTAAGGCAAAATTTCCAAGAATTGAAGGACTAGCGATGTGAATTACATCGGGTCTGAATCGATCCAATTTTTTCTTCAACTTAGAAGAAACCATAGCTGGCAGTGCCAATTTATATGGTTTATTAAAAGGTATACCTATATGTGGAATTCGGAAAGAAGGAAAGTGTTCATGTATGGTTTCATCACCATCTCCATAGATAAAGAAATACTCGTATTGATCTTGAGGTATGCGATCGATTATATGAAACATCGTCCGGTTGGCGCCATCGAAACCTCTTCTCAATATATCCGTAAAAAAAGCCACTTTAATCTTTCTCATATAAGTGATTTAATGTTCTGAATTAACTACAATGTTGCTCTATCGTTTATTCTTTAAAAGAAACAATAGTAGGTTCACTTAACGAATAAGTCAGAGTATAAAATCATTGATACAGTGTAAACTTTCCTAAAGGTCATTTTAGAAAATATACGGGAAGGAGTGCTTGATCATAGCACTGCATTTACTCTAATACAAACAGGTAAGGCTAGCATGAAAATTAGTGCAGAATTACAATTTACCAAGTGCAGATTTAAGGTGATTTATTGCCTCAATTTCACTTGCATCTACGTCATTGAGTTCTGATAGATACCAGGAGATCCA
>CALIQO010000487.1 GCA_938044055.1 uncultured Saprospiraceae bacterium | reverse complement strand
TTACACCACGTAGAAGAGAAATTTAAGATTACAGACTTACCTTCATCGAGGTAATTGTAGAGATTATGATTGACGCCTTTTATATCTTTTACTGTGAAATCTTTGGCCTTAGCCATTACTACACTTGCCTGAGTAGATGAGAAGGCAAGCAAACTTAAAACACAACTGATTAATATAGTTCTTATAGGAACCATTGGGAGTTAGGTAAAGTTTAGGTCAATTCGTCGATACAAAATTAATATAATTTCCCAATAATACACATATATTTTTTATTAATATGATAAATGATTTGCATTTTTGGTTATTTCATGTTTTTCAATTAAAGGAATACACCTAATCTAGTCAGGGAAACCATGCAGAAAACAAAACAACATTTGGCTAGACCAACTCACTCATAAAGTTTATCAACAAACTTGCCATGCTTCTCTATAATCGATGTACGGATCTGCTTAAACGTGGAAGTCAACATTCCGTTATCTTCCGTCCATTCTTCAGGATCTAAGTGAAACTTTCTAACCCTCTTAAAATTAGGGAGTCGATCATTAACGATATCTATCTCCTGTTGCAGTAAGCCTTGTACCTTTATATTGTGAACCATATATTCAGGAGAACTCCAGTGAACCTTATGCATCCGACACCATTCCTTAATATGGATAAAATTAGGGACCAAGACCGCTATTACGAATGGGCGTTTAAACCCTATAACTAAGGCTTGATTTATATATTTAGACTCAAGAATAGATTGTTCTATAGGGCTCGGAGCGATATACTTACCACTAGACGTCTTAAATACATTCTTCTTTCTATCTCTTATAACTAAATACCCAGAATCATTAAAATGGCCTATATCGCCCGTTTTAAGCCAGCCATCTTCATTAATTGTCTCTGCTGTTTTTTCTTGCTGCATAAAATACCCATGCATCACATTGTCTCCACGTACAAGGATCTCGCCATCTGCTTCACTTATTTTCACTTCTACGCCAGGTATAGGTTTACCGACGGTTCCTTTCTGACGTAGGTTTTTTTCAATACTGCTCATACTTACAATAGGACTTGTCTCCGTAAGTCCATAACCAGTAACCAGATTAATCCCTATGTTATAAAACAGCGTTTCTAAGTTTTCTCTAAGATGGGCAGCTCCTACGAATACATTCTGAACCTTTCCTCCGAGGTTGTTTTTTAACCTACCTAGAATCAGGGTTCTGGCAAGTTGTAATTTTATTTTAGTGACAACACTTCTAGATCCTTCTACAGGACTTTCTCCTTGCTTCAGAGCCCAGTCTATAACTGTTCGAACTACCAAGTTGCGCTGGGCTCGATTGTTCTGAAAAGCCTCATACATCTTTTCAAGAATTCTAGGAACTGCCGTGAAAAAGTGAGGTTGGACTTCTTTGAAATTTCGTCTGAGCCCACTTCTGCTGTGAGTCAAGTATATGTCTCCGCCAGATTTAAGGTACATATATACAGCTGCTCTTTCGAAAATATGGCTGAAGGGCAAGAAGCTCATTACACGCTGACCTTTCTTTAACGGAAACAGTTTATATGCTGCAGTCAAGTTACTTACGATGTTGCTATGCTTCAGCATTACACCTTTAGGGTTGCCTTCACTTCCTGAGGTATACATAATCACGACTAGATCTTCTGGTAGCAACTGATTTCTTAAATTTTCTATCTCTGGCAATCGATCTTCATCATATGTGTTAATCCGAATAGGTCTGAAAAACCCTTCTGCTTCCGATTGTAGATGCCTCACGTATTCTAAAAAATTACCGTTTAAATCAAGAGACCTTACCTTATAATACAATCCTGCATCGGCTGTAATACACAACTTAACCCGTGTCTGATTAAGAACATATGACATTTCTTTTTCTGACGATGTAGGATGCATAGGCACAAGAATGATTCCTAACATCTGTGCTGCTAGATCTATGATGATCCATCTGCGATTAGCCATTCTAGGAATTACACATATCCTATCTCCTCGCCGATATCCTTTATCCAGCATCCACACAGACAATCCAATAGCTGCAGCAGTTATATCTTCCATAGAATGCCCGACCCATCTATCATCGACTTTCTCATATACTGTAGAAGAAGTTAATGGCTGAAATGATGAATCCAAGAATAAATCTATTACACGACTTGTCATCTCTCTAAGGTAGAATTATCTATCATAAAAATTAAAACAGCGTGCAATTTCTTATTGCTTGATATCAATCAGCTTATACAGAATCTCGAAGTATTTAGGAAACGAAGGCAAATCATTATGTTTCCCTTTTTTTATGGGGTGGAGCTTTACCTTTTCAGGCAGTTCAGCATGAAGCCGTTCGCTATGCGCATAAGGTATCAAGCGATCATGGGTTCCATGTATAATGTGAATCGGACATTGTGTCTTACCTAGATATGAACGGGTATCTATATTATACCGCAACAACCATTTTATCGGCATAAACCAAGCGTACCTTGTTACGTTTTTTATAAACTGGTAGTAAGGAGAATCCAGTATCAGTAACTCAGGTTGCTTTTCAGAAGCTACATAAGCAGCGATACCAGAGCCCATGCTTCTACCGAATACGACAATCTTAGAATTGGGGTATCGTTCTTCGACCCAGTCATAAACGGTTGTAGCATCATTAAATAGGGTCTTCATTGATCGTTTACCCTTAGACTTTCCAAATCCCCGATAATCCATCATAATAAAGTCATAACCATTGCTAAGAAAGTCTTTAGAAAACTTACCCCATCCTTTTATACTTCTACTATTGCCTTTTAAATAGTAGATAATGCCTCGGCTATTAGGCACTTTAAAATGAACTGCATTGACATAGCCTCCATCTGCCATATTGAAGTGGAGTTCTTCATGCGGGAAATCATACTTATACTGGAAACCTGATCCCAGAATTTCTGGTCTGAAGAAAAAGAAATGTTGAAAAAAATAAAAGAATAGGCACAGTGCCACATAAAACCCACCTATCCATATTAGTATCATCTCCATCGTTTCGGTGCAATAATGATATAAATAATTATGGACAAGTTAAAATGGAGGATATAAATGGTCGATCATTTTTATACTTTAGAGTTTATAGAATATAAGTCATGGCTGAAAAAAAGAAAATAGACAAATCCCTCATCATCTCACTCGTAGCCTTATTAATAAGCTTAGGCACGATGGCCATTTCCGTCAT